>CAYNWR010000444.1:0-2611 GCA_964400915.1 uncultured Burkholderiaceae bacterium | reverse complement strand
GATTACGGCGTGGAGGTGCTGCACGCCTGGGGCATGACCGAGATGAGCCCGCTGGGAACTCTGTGCACCCTGAAGAACCAACACGAATCCCTGCCCGCGGACCAGAAGGAACTCATCCGACTCAAGCAAGGGCGGGCCATCTATGGTGTGGACATGAAGATCGTGGACGACAACGGCGCCGAATTGCCGTGGGACGGCAAGTCCTATGGCGATCTGATGGTGCGTGGGCCCTGGGTGATCCGCGAATATTTCAAGGGTGTCGGCGGCAATCCGCTGCGCGATGGCTGGTTTCCCACAGGCGATGTGGCGACCATCAATGCCGAAGGATTCATGCAGATCACCGATCGCAGCAAGGACGTCATCAAATCCGGTGGCGAGTGGATCAGCTCCATCGACATCGAAAACATCGCCATGGCCCACCCGGCGGTTGCCATGGCGGCCTGTGTGGGCATCCGGCACCCCAAGTGGGACGAGCGGCCGATCATCGTTGTCGTGCGCAAGCCCGGCGCGGAGGTGTCGGTCAGCGACTTGCTGGCGTTCTATGACGGCAAGGTCGCCAAATGGCAGGTGCCCGACGATGTGGTGTTCGTCGACGCGATTCCCCTGGGTGCGACGGGCAAGATGCAGAAGATCAAGCTGCGCGAGCAGCTCAAGGACTACCGTCTGCCGCAAACCTGAACGGCCAGCCCAGCCGCTGCAATGGGCCAGAGTTGTCGCTTTGGCGATAACTCGGCACGCTTGAGCCGGTGCGCTTAGGGGCAATCCCTGAGCGAAGGCGTGGGGCAGAAAAGGTACCCTGCGCGCTGTTGTGATCTAGGAGATCTTTTATGACGAAATTTGCCATGCGTTCGACCGCCATCGCCACCTGTCTGCTTGTTGCCGGATCGGCAGCGTGGGCTCAGAAGGGCGAAACCGTCCGGATTGCCCACATCGATCCGTTCTCGGGCCCGTTTGCCAACGTCGGCCAGAACCAGCTCAAGAGCTGGCAGTTCTCGGCCGAGCGCATCGCGGCCAATGCCAAGCTCAATCCGGCCGGCGTCAAGTTCGAGATCGTCGGGTTTGACAACAAGGGCTCGCCGCAGGAGAGCCTGAACGCGCTCAAGGCCGCCACCGACCAGGGATTCCGCTACGTGACGCAGGGCAATGGCTCTGGGGCCGCTGCTGCCATTCAGGATGCCGTGAACAAGCACAACGAGCGCAACCCTGGCAAGGAAGTCGTCTACATCAAGTACGCGGCCGTCGATCCGGCGCTGACCAACGAGCGCTGCAGCTTCTGGCATTTCCGTCTGGATGCCGACACCTCGATGAAGATGGAGGCGCTGACGAGCTTCATGAAGGACGAAGCAGGCGTCAAGAACGTCTACCTGATCAACCAGAACTATGCGCACGGCCAGCAGGTGGCCAAGTACTTCAAGGAAGGCATTGCCCGCAAGCGCCCGGACGTGAAGATCGTCGGCGACGAGCTTCACCCCCTGGGTCAGGTCAAGGATTTCGCACCCTATGTGGCCAAGATCAAGGCGGCCGGCGCCGACGCGATCGTGACGGGCAACTGGGGCACCGACATGACGCTGCTGGTCAAGGCGCTCAACGACGCCGGCCTGCGGGTGCCGCTGTACGCCTACTACGCCGGGGTCTCGGGCACACCGACGGCGCTGGCCCAAGGCAAGGACATGAACGTCAGCCAGGTCGCCATCAGCCACTCCAACTACTCGGGTGACCTGCAGGCCTTGCGCAATGACTTCAAGAAGAAGTTCAACGACGACTTCTACACCTTCCAGACCTATCTGGGCATTCGAATGCTCAGCGAAGGCATGGCCAAGGCCAAGAGCACCGACGCGGTGAAGGTGGCGCACGCCATGAGCGGCCTGAAGTTCCAGGGCACGGTGGGTGAGGTCGAAATGCGCAAGACCGACCACCAGCTGCAGCAGCACATGTTCATCAGCAAGTGGACCAAGGCCGACGCCAAGAATCCCTACAGCGAGGAAAACACGGGCTTCAACTTCGCCGTGGTGAAGCAACTCGAGCCTTACGTGGCTTCGACCCCCACCTCTTGCCAGATGAAGCGGCCTTCCTGACGCCGTTGGTGCTCGACCGGTCAATTTTTTGAAGATATCGGCCTGTAGCGAGCGCCAGAACTTGATGGGCTGCTAGCGTTTTGCTAGTAGCCCATTCTGTTTTCGGTTTCGCATCCCCATGGAATTTTTCACCGTATCGCTGCTCAACGGCCTCAGCTACGGGCTGTTGCTGTTCATGCTCAGCTCGGGCCTCACGCTGATTTTCAGCATGATGGGTGTGCTGAACTTTGCGCACGCCAGTTTCTACATGCTCGGTGCCTTTGCGGGCTACACCGTCACGAGCTGGATCGGCTTTGTGCCCGGCTTGATTGCCGCACCGATTCTTGTGGGCGTCCTGGGTGCCCTGTTCGAGCGCTATTGCCTGCGCCGCGTGCATGCCTTCGGCCATGTGCCCGAACTGCTCATCACCTTTGGCCTGAGCTACCTCATCCTGGAAATCGTCCAATTGATCTGGGGCAGGGCGGCCATGGACTATCGCAAGCCGCCTTGGCTGGATTTCCCGGCGTTCACGATTTTCGGCACCAACTTTCCGGCCT
>CAYNWR010000443.1:0-2612 GCA_964400915.1 uncultured Burkholderiaceae bacterium | reverse complement strand
GGATGGCGCCGTTTCTGAGCTTCACGGCCGAGGAAGCCTGGCGCGTCCTGGGTGGCAAGGACAGCGTGTTCTTCGAGACTTTCCTGGATCTGCCCGCACCCGACACAGCCCTGCTGGCCAAGTGGCAGCGTGTGCGCGAGATCCGCGACTTCGCCAACAAGCAGATCGAGGCCCTGCGCGAGCAGGGTCAGGTGGGGGCGTCGCTGCAGGCCGAGCTGCGCCTGGGCCTGCCACCGGCCGATCTCGAATTGATGGCCTCGCTGGGCGCCGACCTGAAGTTCGTGTTCATCACGTCCGCTATTGAAATAGAAGCAAACAACGAACTGTCCGTGCTCGCTACAGCCTCAAAACATCAAAAATGTGAACGCTGCTGGCACTACACCGACGATGTGGGCACCGATACCGCCCACCCGACGCTGTGCGGGCGCTGCGTGAGCAACCTCTATGGCGCGGGCGAAACCCGCCGCGTGGCATGAGCCGCCCCCCCAAGGCTCTCGCTGGTGCGCGCGCGCCGCGCAACAACGCGGCAGGCCCCGGTGGCGGTGACGCGGCGTTGGGGCAGTTGTGGTTCTGGCTGGGCCTGGCGCTGGCCATCGTGCTGGCGGACCAGTTCACCAAGATCCTCATCATCGGCAGCTTCAAGCTGGGCGATCAGATGCCCTTCACCAGTTTCTTCAGCCTGGTGCGGGTGCACAACAGCGGCGCGGCGTTCTCGTTTCTGGCTTCGGCCTCGGGCTGGCAGCGCTGGGCGCTCTCTGGCATTGCGGTGCTGGCCGTGGGCTTCATCCTGTGGCTGCTGCGTGCGCATTCGGGTCAGCGCCTGTTCGCCTTCGCGCTGGCCTGCGTACTGGGTGGCGCGATCGGCAACCTGATCGACCGGGTGCTCTACGGCCATGTGGTCGACTTCCTGCTGTTCCACTGGGGCGGCTGGAGCTTTCCCGCCTTCAACGTCGCCGACAGCGCCATCACCGTGGGCGCCATCGGCCTGATCCTTGACGAGATCCTGCGCGTTCGAAGGGGACGCTGACGCCCGCGTCAATCGCTCTTGCGCCGCACCACACGCACCACGATCCAGGCGATGCCCATCGTCAGCGCGGCAATGAAGGTGAGCGTGAACCAGAAGCCGCTGGGGTTTTCGCCGAAGGGCACGCCCCCGACGTTCATGCCCATCAATCCTGCCACCAGGTTGATGGGCAGGGCCAGCACCGTCACCATCGTCAGCATGAAGAGGCTGGCGTTGTTCTCCTCGGCCACCCGCACCGCGGCTTCGTCCTGCAGCAACTTGATGCGTTCCTGCAGCGATCCAATGTCGCGCAAGGTGACGGCAAATTCTTCGTTCGCGCCATTGAGATCCTGCAGATCGTCCTTGCGAATCCAGCTTGGCGGCTGACCCAGGGTGCGTGCAAAGGCCGCCGGCTCCGGCGCCAGCATGCGCTGCAGGCGCACCGTCATGCGCCGCAGGCGACCCATCTCGCGCGAATGGCGGCTGTGGCGTCCCAACAGCACTTCGTCCTCGATGTCGTCCAGGCGATCCGCCACCTTGCGCACGATGCGCTGCAGCTCATCTGCCTGATCTCGCAGCAGGTGGTGCAGCAGGGCCACGCTGCTGACCAGGATTTCGCCGCGGCGCACCGCGTGGCGCAATCGGTCAACCGAGCGCAGGGGATGGCGGCGCGCGGTGACCACCAGATGCTCGGTCACGGACATCCACAAGGTGGCAACATCGCTGGCCTCGTAGTTGAAATCGAAGACCAGATCGTTGATGACACCCAGCAGGGCGTCGCCATCGCGCTCGATGCGTGTGGAGCGCGAGCCATTGGACAAATTCTCGAAGAATTCACTGCCCAGGTCGGCGTGCCGTCGCAGCCAGGTCTCGACGGACGCATGGCTCAGGTTCACATGCAGCCAGACAAACCCGCTCGGGCGGCCTGCCAGCAGCTCCTGAGCCTCGAGCAACGAGCTCAGCGCACGTGGTGGCTGTTCCGTCTGGAACACAAACCCGCAGATCAGCCCCTGATCGTCCGATGCGTGCAAGGCCGATGGGGTCACGGAGAGGTTGTTGCTCATTGCTGGCCGCCCCTGAAAATGGCCGGCGCATCGTAGTCCATCCCGCTGTGTTCTTGGGCGGGATTGGTATCACACAGCGTCACACGCCTGTCACCTGGGTCGGGTACGAATGGCGGTGTCGCGAATTCCTCGCGCCCATCGTCCCAACGATCAAGCTCATCTTCTCCCACAGCTCAAACCCTTCCCATGCAAACCCACAACACCCTGGACCTCACCGAACGCCTCACGCTGGACCTGATGGACGGCCTGGACGAAGAAATCGAGCTCGAAATCGAAGACGGCGACTCGGATACCGCTGACAAGCTGGCACGCGTGACCTACTTTCGCGAGCTGTTTGCGCTGCAGCGCGAGCTTGTGAAGCTGCAGGATTGGGTGGCCGCCACCGGGCAAAAGGTGGTGATTCTCTTTGAGGGACGAGACGCCGCCGGCAAGGGCGGTGCCATCAAGCGCATCACGCAGCGCCTGAACCCGCGTGTCTGTCGTGTGGTCGCGCTGCCGGCCCCCAATGATCGCGAGCGCACCCAGTGGTACTTTCAGCGCTACGT
>CAYNWR010000442.1:0-2620 GCA_964400915.1 uncultured Burkholderiaceae bacterium | reverse complement strand
GTCCGGCGAAACCGTCATGGCCCATGTGCCCAGCCACCACGACCACAAGATCGGCGAATGGATCGGCATCCGCGCCGAGGTCGACCATGTGGTCACCTTCAACCGCGATTGCCCGCTGACCGAGGGTGCGGGCGAGCAGGCGCTGTGCCGCATGCCTTGTCCCCACGTGCCGGTCGCCGCCCCATTGACGACGAACGCGTCTGCGGCGCGACCTGCAGTTGGTGTTCGGGTGGTGGCCCCGCTGCCTCACTGATCGGCCAGGTCGCCCTGGGGCTTGCCGCGCAGGCCGTCGATCCTCGCTTGCAGATCCTTGGCCCACTCGCGTCGCCCGCGCCCTTGGGCGTGCTCTGGCTCGCCAAAGACGACCACGGCCTCGATGCCCGGCGTGCCCAGGGTTCTCCAGATGGAGCCCAGCAGGGTTTCGTCTCCGATCCACGAGGGCGTGTAGCACGCGCGCCCCGACGCCCGATCGACAAAACCCAGCGCCAACGGCTGCACGGGTGCATCGGCGCTGATGGCCGCCTGGATGAGGTTGCCATGAAAGGGCAGCAAGGCCCGGCCATCGCCGGTCGTTCCCTCGGGAAAGACCGCGACGATCTCTCCCCGCTCGAGCGCAGCCCGCATGTCCAGCACCACGCGCAGCGCATCGCGGCGCGATTCACGCTCGATGTACAGCGTTCCAGCCCCGGTGGCCAGGCGTCCGATCAATGGCCAATCGCGCACCGAGGACTTGGAGATGAAGCGGCAATGGCGCGCCGCATGAATGACCAGGATGTCGAGCCACGAAATGTGGTTGGACACCAGCAGAACCGGCCCCTGTGCGGGCACCGCACCCTCGACGCGCAGATGAATGCCCATGTGCGCCAGCATGCGCGACGACCAGGCCTGCACCTCGTGGGCCCGCTGGGATTCATCGAGGCGGGGAAAGCGCCACACGATGGTGAGCAGCCCGCCCAGCGCATGCGACAGCGCGCGCGCAAAGCGAGCCAGGGCACGCAGCGATCTCACGCCTGGCGCCTGGCGTCAAGGCGCGGGGGCGCGCTCGAAGACGACGTGTCCGCCCACCAGCGTCCACTGCACACGCCCAGGCAGTTCATGTCCTTCAAAGGGGGTGTGGCGTCCCTGGCTGACCAGCGCGCCGGGCTCGACGCGCCAAGTCGCCGCTGGATCGAAGATGCACAGGTCAGCCGCCTGCCCGACGCACAGGCGCCCCAGCCCGCCGGCGCGCTCACCCTTGGCCTGGACGGCCAACAGGCGGCCCGGTTCGCTGGTGACAACGGCCAGGGCGCGCATCAGCCCGACGCCGGGTGATTGGCCCCACTTGAGCGCCTGAGACAGCAGCAACTCGACCGCGGTCGCACCCACGGCGGCTTCGGCAAAAGGCAAGGTCTTGTCGTCCGCATGGGCCGCCAGGTGATCGGACACCAATGCATCGATGCTGCCATCGGCCAGGCCGGCACGCAGGGCCTCGCGATCGCGCTGCTGGCGCAGGGGCGGATCGAAGCGGGCCCGGCTGTCGAAGTAGCCCATGTCGGTGTCGATCAGGTTCAGCGAATGGATGCTCACATCGCAGGTGATGGGCAAGCCTTCGTCCCGAGCCCGGCGCACGAGTTCCAGCCCCGCCGCACTGGACAGACGGCACAGGTGCACCCGGGTGCGCGTCGCCCTCACCAGTTCGACCAGGGTGTACACCGCAATGCTCTCGGCCAGCACCGGGATTCCCGACAGGCCCAGCCGCGTGGCCAGGGGCCCACTGGCGGCCACCCCACGCCCCAGGTGGGCGTCCTGCGGCCGCAGCCACACACCATAGTCAAAGGTGCCCGCGTACTGCAGGGCGCGCAGCAGCACCTGGGTGTCGACCAGGGGCACCTGGGCCTGCGAAAAACCGACACAGCCCGAATCGGTGAGTTCGACCATCTCGGTGAGCACCTGGCCGGCCAGTGTGCGGGTGAGCGCGCCAAGGGGAAAGACCCGAGCGCCGCGCAAGCGCTCGGCCCTGAATCGCAACATCTCGACGAGTCCGGGCTCGTCAAGGACCGGGTCGGTATCCGGCGGGCAGACCAGACTGGTCACACCACCCGAGAGGGCCGCCGCCATTTCCGACTCGAGCATGCGCGAATGCTCGTGCCCCGGCTCCCCCAGGCGCATGTAGAGATCGACCAGGCCGGGCGCAACGACACAGCCCCTCGCGTCGATCACCCGGTCGGGCACAAAGCCCCCTGGCGCTGCGCCAATGGCCAGAACGCGCCCAGCGGCAATGGCCAGATCAGCGACCTCGTCGCGGGCCGTCGCAGGATCGATGACACGGCCGTTTTGGATGAGCAGGTTCATGGTGGAGGCTCGATAGCGGCTTCTTCAGGCCTCGTTGCTGGCCACAATGGACATCACCGCCATGCGCACGGCTATGCCGAAACTCACCTGCGGCAGGATGACGCTCTGGCGCCCGTCGACCACGGCGGAGTCGATCTCGACGCCACGATTGATCGGCCCGGGGTGCATGACGATCGCGTCTGGCTTGGCCCATTGCAGCTTGTCGGGTGTGAGGCCATAGCACTTGAAGAACTCCTGGCTGGAGGGCAGCAAGGCACCGCTCATGCGCTCGTTCTGCAGGCGCAGCATG
>CAYNWR010000441.1:0-2631 GCA_964400915.1 uncultured Burkholderiaceae bacterium | reverse complement strand
CAGGAGCGCGGCGCAACGGATGAAGAAATGATGCATGGTGCCTGGGAATGTCGACTGGATTGGGTGTGGGTCGAACGGCCGGGCGAGTTCTTACTCACCCGGATTTCCGGGCCGGGGAGAGCGGCCCAGGCGGCAAGCGTCTAGGTGTGAAGAGTCAAGAGGTTGTTTCGTGACCGATTGAGTCTGGCCATGGGAGAGACGCCACCGATGCCTTGATGAGGGCGGTGCCAGTTGTAGTGATGGTTCCAGTAGTCCAGTGCCGCAGTGCGCTCACTGGAGTCCTGGTAGGTGAAGCCATAGGCCCACTCGCGCAGAGCCGACTGGATGAATCTCTCGGCCTTGCCGTTGGTCTGTGGCCGGTATGGGCGGGTGAATCGGTGGCGGATGCCCAGCGCCTGGCAGGCCAGTGCGAAATCTCTTGATCTGAAGGGGGCGCCGTTGTCGGTCAGCAGACGCTGGATGCGCACACCCAGGCTGGCGTAGTAGGCATGCGCGTTGCGCAGGAACTGCACCGCATTGGGCGCCTTCTCATCGGGGTGGATGTCGGTGAAGGCGATGCGGGCATGGTCATCAATGGCCACGAACAGCATCTCCCAGCCCGCGCCATCGACGCTGTCGCGGCGGTTGCCCGTCACGCGGTGGCTGGGCCGAACGATGCGCCCGAGCTTCTTGGTGTCGATGTGAAGCATGTCGCCTGGGGCGGCATGTTCGTAGCGCACCACCGGCTCGGCCGGCTGCAGATCGCCCAGGCGGGACAGACCCGCACGCGCCAGAACCCGCCCAACGGTGCTCCTGGACAGGCCCAGCGCTGCGGCAATGCGCGCCTGCGTAAGCCGTTTGTGGCGCAGCTCCACCACAGCCAGCGCTTTGGCTGGATCAATGCGTCGAGGCGAATGCGTAGGGCGCGACGAAGCATCGATCAAACCCGCGTCTCCCAAGGCCAGGTAGCGGCCCAGCCACTTGCGGGCGGTGGGCGCGCTGACACCGTGCGCCTGGGCGGCAGTGCAGGCACTGAACCCACGGACCGTAATGTCTTGAACCATTTCGATTCGACGCGCCAGCGTAAGTCGGGCATTCTTATGGATGTTCATCTGATTGAGTTCCTTGAGGGCTCTGGTGGTGTGGTAACTCCCAGTCTCTCAAACTCAATTCAGATGAACACAAACAACCTATTGGACCTTCACAGCTGTCGCTCCGATCTCCATGCCTACCTCAATATACGGTTGCGGCTCATTCCCGCTGAACTTCCACGCGTTGGCGAGCAGATTCTGGAGAGCGACTCTGAGCAAACGGGGATCGCACCACACCAGCATGTTGGGGGCGATAGAACACTTTGCTTTGCTTTGCGGGTGCGCGGCGCGCAATATCTCGATGCACTCGTAGGCGAGTGTGCTCATGTTCACCTGTGCCCAATTCATCTCTTCGCTTCCGACCCCGGATAGGACCATGATTGCTTTGGAGACGTCATTCAGGTGGTTAGCGGCGATCTGGATGCTGCTCAAGAAATGAGCGCTGTCTGGCCCGAGCTCGTCCATGAATCGCCCCGGGTTTTGAGGAGGCTCTTTTCTCTGAGAGGATTGAGCCATGAGCAAGAAGTCGAACCAGTTTTCACCTGAGGTCCGCGAGCGTGCTGTTCGCATGGTGCGTGAGCACAGAGGCGAGTACCCCTCGCTGTGGGCCACCATCGAGTCCATCGCCCCCAAGATCGGCTGCGTGCCCCAGACCCTCAACGAATGGGTCAAGCGAGACCAGATCGATACAGGCGTGCGCGACGGCATCACGACATCCGAACGGGAGCAGATGAAGGCGCTGGAGCGCGAGGTCAAGGAGCTGCGCAAAGCCAACGAGATTCTGAAGCTGGCCAGCGCGTTTTTCGCCCAGGCGGAGCTCGACCGCCGTCTGAAGTCCTGAACGACTTCGTCGATCAGCATCGACAGGCCTACGGGGTCGAGTCGATCTGCAAAGTGCTGCAGATCGCCCCGTCAGGCTATTGGCGCCATGCTGCCCATCAGCGCAATCCCCATCTGCGCTGCCGGCGTGCCCAACGCGATGACATCTTGGTGCCACACATCAAGCGTGTCTGGCAGGCCAACATGCGTGTCTATGGCGCCGACAAGGTCTGGAAACAGATGAACCGGGAGGGCGTTTGCATTGCCCGCTGCACAGTCGAGCGGTTGATGAAGCGCTTGGGGCTGCAGGGCGTGCGCCGTGGCAAAGTGGTGCGCACCACCATCAGTGACATGAAGGCACCGTGCCCGCTGGACCGGGTCAACCGGCAGTTCAAGGCCCAGCGGCCCAACCAGCTTTGGGTGTCGGACTTCACCTACGTTTCAACCTGGCAGGGTTGGCTGTACGTGGCCTTCGTGATCGACGTGTACGCCCGGCGCATCGTGGGCTGGCGGGTCAGCAGCTCCATGCACACGGACTTCGTTCTGGATGCCCTGGAGCAGGCGCTGTATGCCAGGCAACCCGAGCGCGATGGCGTGTTGATTCACCATTCCGACAGGGGTGCCCAATACGTCAGCATCCGCTACAGCGAGCGGCTTGCAGAAGCCGGCATTGAACCCTCGGTGGGTAGCAAGGGCGACAGCTACGACAACGCCCTGGCCGAGACGATCAACGGGCTGTACA
>CAYNWR010000440.1:0-2641 GCA_964400915.1 uncultured Burkholderiaceae bacterium | reverse complement strand
ACCCCGGCGGTCTTGCGCTCGATCTGATCCAGGGGAGCCGACGCAAAGTGGCCCGTGATGCCACCGCTTCCGGACAGCAGCGCTGACGCCGCATCGCCGTGGGTCATGCTCACCGTGAACGGGTCAAAGCGGAAAGCCTGCTCCTTGCCGTATTTGCGCACCGCGTACATCTGCATCACGATCGACGGGATCGACGACTTGACGGACGTGACCGCCACCTTGTCGGTGCCCCGCAGATCGTCCACCGACTTCAGGTGATCGGCACGTGTGTTGAGGTTCATCGGCATCGACGACATGGCCGCGACGCCCCGGACATCCGCGTTGCCCTTGGTCTTGTCCCACAGGATCAGGAACGACGGGGGTCCCGCCGAAACGAAATCGGCCGAACCCGAGATCAATGCGTCGATCATGGCCGACGGGCCACCGATGTTGGACCAGTTGACCTTGACTTTCTGGCCGGCTCGCTCGGCGTGTTTTTCCACCAGGTTGTGGGTCTTCATGATGTGCAGCGGCAGAAAACCAAAGCCGCCGGCGCCCAGAGGCACCCGCAACTCGGACACCTCGGCGCGCACACCGATAGGCCCCAAAAGCCCCGCGAACAGAGCCAGGGCGGTCAGAAAGGACTTCATCGTGGGTCTCCTTGTCTTATCGCTGCCAACTCCAGCGTCGGCATCATGCTCGCACCAATTCGTGCTCAGGCGCCCATCGCCCAGGCACTACTGTTTTTCAATTCCAGCCAATTTGACAAGACGCCCGGCGCTTTGGTGGTCACGCCGGATCTGCTCTGCAAAATCGCCTGGCGTGCTGCTGGACGGAACCAGGCCCAGGGCCCGAATCTTTGCCTGCACACCCGCATCGGCCAGCACCGCCACCAGGTCGCGGTTGAGTTGCGCCACCAACGCATCCGGCGTGGCGGCGGCCACCGCAAAGCCATACCACTCCGGCATCTCGCCCAGCGCGGGATGCCCGGCCTGGTTGGCCGTCGGCACGCCCGGCAGCACCGTGTCCAGCGCCTCGTTGCCAAACAGCACGATGCCCTTGAGCTTTCCACTGCGCACATGCGGCGCCACCGACGTGGGATTGGCCACCAGCAGTGGAATATGCCCCGCCAGCACGTCAATCACGGCGGGCCCAGCCCCTTTGTAGGCCACGTGAAGCATGTCGATGCCCGCATGCGTCTTGAGCAGTTCACCCGCCAATTGAGGGCCTGACGCGCTGGAGCCGTAGGAGAGCTTGCCCGGTTGCGCCTTGGCCTGCTCGATCAATTCGCGCAGCGTCGAGTAGGGCTGCGCCGGATGGGCGACCAGCACGAAGGGTTGCTGGGTCCCGCGTGTCACCACCTTGAAGTCCTTCAAGGGATCAAAGGGCGCATCCTTGTAGAGATGGGGGTTGACCGTGAAGACGCCCTGGTGCGCCAGCAGCAGCGTGTGCCCGTCCGGCGGCGACTTGCTTGCATAGGCGCTGCCCAGGTTGCCCTGGGCGCCCGCGCGGTTCTCCACCACCACCTGTGTCTTCCAGATCAGCGACAGGCGCTCCGAGACAATGCGCGCCAAGGCATCGGTTCCGCCGCCCGGTGGAAATGGGACCACGATCACCGGGGCCCGGGTTGGTGAAAATGCCGCAGGGGCACCAGCGGCCGCCTGAGGTGTCTGTGCGTGGGAGAACCGAGCAGCGCCCAGCCCCGAAAGACCGCAGGCCAACAAGGCTTGCACCGCCGAGCGCCGCGGGAGGGCCGCACGCGATGGGGACTGCCGCAAGGGATTCAGGTCTTTCATGGGGCTACTCCGCCGTCAGGTTCTTGTCACGGATCACTCGGTCCCACTTGGCAAATTCCGACTGCAGAAAGGCCCGCGCCTGCTCGCGCGAGTTGGCCACCGCCTGCAGACCGTCACGCTCCAGCACACGCCGCATCGCCTCGCCCTGCAGCGCCTGAACCGTCGCGGCGTGCAGGCGCGTGAGCACACCCGGGGGTGTCCCGGCAGGTGCTGCCAGGATGAACCAATTCAGGGCCTCGAATCCAGGCAGGGATTCGGCCACCGTGGGCACATTGGGCAACGTGGCCAGGCGTTTGGCGCCCGTGCTGGCCAGCACCTTGAGGCGCCCGCTCTGCACATGCACCATCGACGACCCCGGGTTGTCGAACATCAGGTCAACGCGCGCGGCGATCAGATCCTGGAAGGCCGCGCCCGCGCCCTTGTATGGGATCTTGGTGACCGGCATCTGCGCCATGTCGACGAGCAATTCGGTGGCAAGGCGCTGAATGCCACTGCTGCCAGGCAACGCGAAATTGACCGGTGTGCCTGAGCGGGCCATCTGCAACACGTCGGCAAAGGTGTTGGCCTTGTGCGCCACGGGTGCCACGAGCAATTGCGGCGTGGCTGCCAGGATCGTGATGGGCTCGAAATCCTTGAAGATGTCGTACGGCAACTTGCTCACGAACGAAGGCGTGATGCCGAACGCCGCCGAACTGATCAGGATCGTCGTGCCATCGGGCACGGCCTTTGCCACGTCGGCGGCCCCGATCTGGCCCGTGGCGCTGGCCCGGTTCTCGACGGCAACACTGCGCTGAAGCACCCGTCCAAGCTCCACCGCCAACGGTCGGGCCAGCGCGTCCACACCCCCACCTGCCGCAAAGGGGACG
>CAYNWR010000439.1:0-2641 GCA_964400915.1 uncultured Burkholderiaceae bacterium | reverse complement strand
GGCCACCCTGGCGGCCATCATCGGGGTGCCGCCTGGCCAGTTTGTCGCCCTCGTGGCCACCACCCAATTGATGGAGAGCTTTCAGCACGCCAACGTGCGCCTGGCGCTGCCCGTCTGGGTTGAGCGCCTGCTGGTCACCCCGCGCTTTCATCGGGTGCATCACGCGATCGGCATTGGCCATGAGAGTGCGGGGCCGGGCAGCATCGGCGGCTGCAATTTTGGTGTGCTCCTGCCCTGGTGGGACATGATGTTTCGCACGGCGGATTTTCATTCCGATGTGGGCCCCACGGGCATTCGCGACCAGGTCGAACCCGACGCACGGGGCCAGGTGCGCGACTACGGGCGTGGCTTCTGGCGCCAGCAGGTGCTGGGCGTTCAGCGCCTGTTTGCACTGCACCCTGGATGACGACCGGCCGGCGCCCTGTCCCGGACTTGACGAAGCAATCGGTGCGGGTCGTCCCACCTTTGGTGCGGGGCCGTTAAGCTCACGCCATGGGACTATTTCTCGACTCCTTCTGGCGCGCCGTCGCGTATTGCCTGCATCCGCGGGTGATTGCCCTGTCGTTTCTGCCCCTGCTGCTGATGATTGCCATTGGCTGGGCGTTGTCCTATTTCTTCTGGGACGGCGCGGTGGCGACCACGCGGGAGTTCCTCGAAGGCCTGACCTGGCTGGGCCCGGTCTGGACCTGGCTGGACAGCTTCGGCCAGGGCGCGGTGCGGCAATGGGTGGCGCCTTTGGTGGTCATCGTTTTTTCGTTGCCGCCCATCGTGATGACGGCGCTGTTGATGGTGGCTGCGCTGATGACGCCCGCGCTGGCGTCGCTCGTGGCCGACCGGCGCTTTCCCAAACTCGAGCGCAAGAAAGGCGGATCGATGCTCTTGGGCATCGTGGGCTCACTCACCTCGACATTTCTGGCCTTGTTTGCCACCGTGCTGACCTTGCCCTTGTGGCTGGTGCCGCCGATGGTGCTGATCCTGCCGCCGCTGATCTGGGGTTGGCTGACCTACCGCGTCATGACCTTCGACGTGCTGGCCGACCATGCCAGCACCGAAGAGCGGCGCCAGATCATTCGCGATCACCGGGCCTGGCTGCTGGCCATCGGCGTGGTCACCGGCTATCTGGGGGCGGCGCCCAGCATCGTCTGGGCCTCTGGTGTGTTGTTTGCCGCCATGTTCATCGTGATGGTGCCCGTGGCGATCTGGATCTACACCCTGGTGTTCGCGTTTTCGTCGCTGTGGTTTGCCCACTATGCCCTGGCGGCGCTGGAGCGCCAGCGCGGCGGCACGATCGAGGTCGTGTCCACCACCGCCCAGTTTGTCTCGCGCCCCCAGGTGATGGCCGAGCGCCCGGCAGGACCCCTGCTGTCGCCGCCACCCACGGCCCCCGACAGCCCCAGCCCGCGTGACCGGGCGTGATTCTAAAACGATAGCAAAACAATCAGTATGGACGCTCGCAAGCAGCCTGTTTTCGGCTTGATCATCATTGGCGATGAAATTCTCTCGGGCAAACGGGCCGATAAACACCTGGCCAAGGTCATCGAGATCCTGGGCGCCCGCGGCCTGGCGTTGAGCTGGGCCGAATACGTGGGCGACGATCGCGGACGCATCACGGCCGCGCTGTCGCGCGCCTTTGCTTGCGGCGACGTGGTGTTCTCCTGCGGCGGCATTGGCGCCACGCCGGATGACCACACGCGCCAATGCGCGGCGGCTGCGCTGGGACGACCGCTGGTGCTGCATCCGCTGGCCGAGCAACTGATCCGCGAGCGCATGCAGGACGTCGCGCGCGAGCAAGGCCAGGACTACGAGCCCGACCGGCCCGACAACATCCACCGGCTGAACATGGGCGTGTTCCCCGAGGGCGCGCAGATCATCCCCAATCCCTACAACAAGATCCCTGGCTTTTATGTGCTCGGGGGCAGCGAGCCACACGCAGTGGGCGAGCGTGGGGGCGGACGGTTCGTCGCCGGGCCGCCCCAAGGCGAATCAGCCCCCTTGGGGGGCGTCTATTTCTTCCCTGGCTTTCCCGTCATGGCCTGGCCCATGATGGAGTGGGTGCTTGACCAGCACCACGCGCATTGCTTCAACAAGGTCGACACCACCGAGAAGTCCGTCATCGTCTACGGCGCCATGGAAGCGGCACTTACCCCCTTGATGGAGGCGGTGGAGCGCGATCAGCCGGGCGTCAAGGTCTTCAGCCTGCCCAGCGTCGACCACCCCGTGCACGGGCGGCACATCGAACTGGGGGTCAAGGGCGATGCCCAGCGCCTGGACGCTGCCTACGCGCAATTGCTCCAGGGCTTGCGCGACCAGGACGCAAAGCTTGGCCCAGAGATTGTGCGGTAGCGGCCTGGGCGACCAAGATCCGCTCCCAAGGATGAACGCTTGTGGTGCATTCGCACGCGCCGTGACGCACTTGTTTGGTGCGATTGATGATTTTGGTGCGTCTGCCAAACAGGCAGAATAGCGTGTTTTGCACAGGAAAGCCGCATGCGCATTGGCATGAAAGCTGCGATCCCTGCATGAATCAATTTTGTAACCGCCCCGATAGGAGAAGCTGATGGCCAAGAGCGTCGCCGACGTGATGAAGATGGTGAAGGAAAACGAAGTCAAGTTTGTCGACTTCCGCTTCACCGATACCCGT
>CAYNWR010000438.1:0-2649 GCA_964400915.1 uncultured Burkholderiaceae bacterium | reverse complement strand
TTGTCGTGGCGCGATGAATCGCCGGGCAGCGATCCGCGCTGCAGCTTCATCTTGTTCGCCGTCTGCCAGGTGCGGATGACGACCTCGCCGACCCGGCCCATCGCCTGGCTGTCGCTGCTCATCATGCTGATCGCGCCCAGGTCGTGCAGCACGTCTTCCGCGGCGATGGTCTCGCGGCGGATGCGGCTCTCGGCGAAGGCGAGGTCCTCGGCGATGGCCGCGTCGAGGTGGTGGCACACCATCAGCATGTCGACGTGCTCGTCGAGCGTGTTGACGGTGTAGGGCATGGTCGGGTTGGTGGAGGAGGGCAGGAAGTTGGCTTCGCCCACCACCTTGAGGATGTCCGGCGCGTGGCCCCCGCCTGCACCCTCGGTGTGGAAGGCGCACAGCGTGCGGCCCTTGGTCGCGGCGATGGTGTTCTCGACGAAGCCCGATTCGTTCAGCGTGTCGCTGTGGATGGCGACCTGCGTGTCGGTCTCTTCCGCCACGTCGAGGCAGCAGGAAATCGCCGAGGGCGTGGTGCCCCAGTCCTCGTGCAGCTTCAGGCCGATCACGCCGGCCTCGACCTGCTGCCGCAGGGCTTCCGGCCGGCTCGCGTTGCCCTTGCCGAGGAAGCCCAGGTTCATCGGGAAGGCGTCGGCCGCCTGCAGCATGCGTGCGATGTTGGCCGGCCCCGGCGTGCAGGTGGTGGCGAAGGTGCCGGTGGCCGGGCCGGTGCCGCCGCCGAGCATCGTCGTCGCGCCGGCGGCCAGCGCGTCGTCGATCTGCTGCGGGCAGATGAAGTGGATGTGGCTGTCGATGCCGCCCGCGGTGACGATCATCCCCTCGCAACTGATGATCTCCGTGCCGGGGCCGATGATGATGTCCACGCCGGGCTGCGTGTCCGGGTTGCCCGCCTTGCCGATCGCCGCGATGCGTCCGCCCTTGAGGCCGATGTCGGCCTTGACGATGCCCCAGTGGTCGAGGATCAGCGCGTTGGTCAACACGGTGTCGACCGCACCGCCCATGCGGTCCGCCGCGCCCCGATGGGCGGCGTTGGTGCGCTGGCTTTGTGCCATGCCGTCGCGAATGGTCTTGCCCCCGCCGAACTTGACCTCTTCGCCATAACCGACCCGGTTGCCGGCGGTGTCGGTTCGGCCTTCGCCGGCGCGCAGCGTGTAGTCGTCCTCCACTTCGATGACCAGGTTGGTGTCCGCCAGGCGCACGCGGTCCCCGCGCGTGGGGCCGAACATCTCGGCATAGGCGCGCCGTGTGATGCTTGCCATGACTACAGCCCTCCCATGACCTGGCCACGAAAACCGAAGATCTGGCGTTCGCCAGAGATCGCCACCAATTCCACCGTGCGCTGCTGTCCGGGCTCGAAGCGCACCGCCGTGCCCGATGCAATGTTCAGGCGCATGCCGCGCGCGGCCACTCGATCGAAATCGAGCGCGGCATTGGTTTCGGCAAAGTGGTAATGCGAGCCCACCTGGATGGGCCGCTGGGCGGTGTTGCGCACCAGAACCGAGTGCGTGCGCCGGCCCGGATTCAGCGTGTGCTCGCCCTCGTCAACCAGCAACTCGCCGGGGATCACTTGCCACCCCGGCCCAGCCAGATGGCAGCGCCCACAGCCAGTGCCAGGGCCACGAATCCCCAGGCATCGGTGGCGTGCCAGTGAAAACCGCCCACACCATGACCTTCATGCGAAAAAGCGGGTGTGGCGAGCATGGACAGTGCGCTGATTGCTATAAAAAAACGAGTTTTCATGGGACTTTCCAGGTTCAGGCAATGGGTTGATGGACGGTGACGAGTTTGGTGCCGTCGGGAAAGCTGGCCTCCACCTGGATGTCGGGCAGCATCTCGGGCACTCCCTCCATGACGTCGCCGCGGGCGAGGACCGTGCGCCCTTCGCTCATCAACTGGGCAACCGTCTTGCCGTCACGGGCACCTTCCATGACCGCCGCAGAGATCAACGCCACGGCTTCCGGGTAGTTCAGCTTCAGGCCGCGCGCCTTGCGGCGTTCAGCCAGCAGGGCGGCCGTGAAGATCAGCAACTTGTCTTTTTCGCGAGGCGTGAGTTCCATCGTGGCGTGTGCTCCTGATGCCGTCATTGTGGTGCAACTAGCGTGCCATCGGTGCACCGCGAATGATCGCGGCGACCTGCACCGGTTTAAGGCGGCAGGCACTGTTTTGAGGCATCGAAAGGCGCGACGGGCTGGCACGGTGCTTGCAGTTCATGGCGTGATCTGCATGGATCCAACAACCCAACATCTGGAGGTTACTCACATGAATCGTCGCGGAACTCTGACAGCCATCGCGGCTGCAGCAGCCCTTACCACCGGCACCTTGACCCTGCCTGCCTTTGCGCAGTCGGGGGGCACCATCAAGGTCGGCATCTTGCACAGCCTGTCCGGAACGATGGCCATTTCGGAAACCGTGTTGAAGGACACCGTGCTGATGGCCATCGATGAGATCAATGCCAAGGGCGGCGTGATGGGCAAGAAGCTCGAGCCCGTGGTGGTCGATCCCGCCTCCAACTGGCCCCTGTTTGCCGAGAAGGCCAAGCAGTTGCTCACGCAGGACAAGGTGGCCGTGGTCACCGGCGGCTGGACCTCGGTCAGCCTCAAGTCGGTGCTGCCAGTGTTCGAGGAGCTCAACGGCCTGTTGTTC
>CAYNWR010000437.1:0-2661 GCA_964400915.1 uncultured Burkholderiaceae bacterium | reverse complement strand
CAACAGGCCGCCCACCGCTGGCTGCGGCGGATCGTCACGCCGAAGCCCATGGTTGGCCGCCAGCACGGCATCGATCAGGGCCTGCACCCACTCGGGACGCACCAGGCAACGCGCGGCATCGTGCACCAGCACCCAATCTGCAGGGGTAGCACCGGTGCGCAGGACATGGTCCAGTCCGTTCAGAACACTGACCGCTCGGGTGGGCCCGCCACAATCGGCTGTCACAAACCGCCCATCGGGAAGGTCTTCAAAGCGCTCGCCAGGCGCCAGCACCACGCAGATGTGGGCCAGGCGGTGCACGCCCGCCAATGCCTGCAGCGTATGGGCCAGCAAGGTCTGCCCCGCCACATGGCGGAACTGTTTGGGCTGGGCGGACCCAGCGCGACTGCCGTGCCCGGCCGCCGGAATCACGGCGTGAATGGCAGGGGAAGCGTCGCGATTCATGACCATGTGCCGATTCTGCGGCATCGGCTGTTCGACCACTAAAATCAGGGCACACCCCGCCTCCCAACCAGGCGGGGTTTTGTCGTTTCATGGAACTGCCCAAGCTCTCCCCCGGCAAACGCCACGTCCTTCCCCGCCCGCCGGCATCGGCCGATGCCTGCCTGCTGGCCCAGTGGGCCGTGCGCGAAGCCGCGGACGGACGCGCCACGGCCATCGTCTGTGCCGATGCGGCCGACCCCGCACGCCTGGCCGACGAACTGGCTTTCTTTGCGCCCACGCTGCGCATCGCGCAGTTTCCCGATTGGGAGACCCTGCCCTACGACAGCTTCTCGCCACACCAGGACCTGATCAGCGAGCGCCTGGCCACCCTGTGGCGCATCCTGCAGCGCGGTCAGGCTGGCGCCTCTGCAGAGGGTGTCGATGTGGTGTTGATGCCCGCCACCACGTCGCTTTACCGGCTGGCGCCACCGTCCTTCCTGGCCGGCTACACCTTCGCGTTCGAGCAAGGCCAGAAGCTCGACGAGGCGGCGCTCAAGGGCCAGCTCACGCTGGCCGGCTACGAGCACGTGGGCCAGGTGGTCAGCCCCGGCGAATACGCGGTGCGCGGCGGACTGATCGACCTGTACCCCATGGGCGCACTGGTGCCCTACCGCATCGACCTGTTCGACAACGAGATCGACAGCATCCGCAGCTTCGACCCCGACACGCAGCGCAGCCTTTATCCCGTGCCCAAGGTGCGCCTGCTGCCGGGGCGCGAGTTCCCCATGGACGAGGCAGCGCGCGCCACCTTCCGCAGCCGCTGGCGCGAATGGCTGGAAGGCGACCCCACCAAGAGCCGCATCTACAAGGACATGGGTGCGGGCATCGCCACGGCGGGCATCGAGTACTACCTGCCCCTGTTCTTTGCCGAAACCGCCACCGTGTTCGACTACCTGGGCGCACAGGCCAGCCTGGTGCTGCATGGTGATCTGGAGGCGGCCTTTGCGCACTTCTGGCAGGACACACGCGAGCGCCACCGCCTGCTGGCGGGCGATCCCGAGCGACCCGCGCTGGCCCCCGAGCGCCTGTTTCTGACAGCGGAGCAGTTCCACACGGGTGCCAACCAGCACGCGCTGTTGGTGATGCGTCCGGGCTTGCGTCCAGCGCTGCCATCCGAGCCACCGACCGAGCCCTTTGCAGCGTTCGGCCGTCTGCCCCATCTGGCCGCGGACCGCAGCGCCGACGATCCGCTGGTGCGCCTGAAGGCCCACATCGCCGCGGGGCGCCAGGGCCCCTCGCCGCATGGGCGGCGCGTGCTGGTGCTGGCCGAAACCGACGGTCGACGCGAAAGCTTGCTGGATTTTTTGCGGGCCAGTGCGCTGCAGCCGCCTGCTTTCGACTCACTGCAGGCGTTTGAAGAATCCAGCGAAGCCGTCGGCATCGCCACCGCTGGCCTGGCCGAAGGCTTCGCTTGGCACGAATCGGGCATCGACTTCGTCACCGAAACCGAACTGTTCAACGCCGCACCCGGCGTGCGCCGCAAACGCCGCCAGGAGCAGGTGAGCGATGTCGACGCGCTGATCAAGGATCTGTCCGAGCTGAACGTGGGCGACCCGGTGGTGCACACACAGCACGGCATCGGCCGCTACCGCGGTCTGGTCAACCTGGACCTGGGCGAAAAAGCCGCCGACGGCTCGCCGATGCTGCAGGAGTTCCTGCACCTCGAGTACGCCGACAAGGCCCTGCTGTATGTGCCCGTCAGCCAGTTGCACCAGATCGGCCGCTACACGGGCGTCAGCGCCGACGAAGCCCCCCTGCACAAGCTGGGTTCCGGCCAGTGGGAAAAAGCCAAGCGCCGCGCCGCCGAGCAGGTGCGCGACGCGGCTGCTGAGTTGCTCAACATCTACGCCCGCCGCGCCGCACGCGAAGGCCACGCGTTTCGCTTCGAACCCAAGGACTACGAAGTCTTTGCCAATGATTTTGGGTTTGAGGAAACACCCGACCAGCGCGCGGCCATCCACGCGGTGGTGCAGGACATGATCAGCCCACGGCCAATGGACCGCCTGGTGTGTGGCGATGTCGGCTTTGGCAAGACCGAGGTCGCCCTGCGTGCCGCCTTCGTGGCCGTGTCCGGCGGCAAGCAAGTGGCCGTTCTGGCGCCCACCACGCTGCTGGCCGAGCAGCACTTCCAGACCTTCAGCGACCGCTTCTCGCGCTGGCCGGTGAAGGTGGCCGAGG
>CAYNWR010000436.1:0-2671 GCA_964400915.1 uncultured Burkholderiaceae bacterium | reverse complement strand
ACCGTCGCGAATGTCGGTTGATTCGCAACACCATCCGAAGTTACGCGCCCGACGGGCAGTACTGGCTCGTCACAAACGAGCACAAGAAGCCGCGCAATCCACAGGCCGCACTCGCCAACGCACACATCCATCACTATGGGTGGGTTCGCCGCAACGACTACATGAATGCCAAGCTGCAAAACGTGGCCAAGTATTGGCAGGGAACGGTTGCCCCGCACATTGTCTATGCCGACTTCGACCCCAAGGCGGTAGCCCCTTTCAAAGGTACACACCCTGCCCTCATGACCCATTGGCTGGCTAGCGAAGCCGAGCGTGAGCTTGTGTTCAACCCCGACCACAAGCTCACCCGCAAGGAACGCAAGTACCGGATATCCATGGCCATTGAAAGGCTGACAGGCCTGGACTTCAGCCGCAAGCATTTCAAGCTGGTGGCCTGACGGTGCCGACGGCACGCCGGGCCTGCGCTTAACTGGACAGCGCTTGGGTGCGCTCGTGTGCGCTGAGCAGGTACAAGCGCTCGTACGCGCTTGCAGCGTGATCCCAATCGTGCGCCCGGGCAAACTCGATGCCGTTTTTCGCCAGGCTTCCTTGAAGATCCGGATTGGCCAACAGCTGGGTCAACACAAGCGCCAATGTCTTGGCGTCCCTGGGATTGTCCAGCAGGATGGCTTGCAACTCGTGTTGCAGCAGCGTGGAGATCCCACAATACGGCGCGCGGCTTACGACGACAGGCAGGCCATGCGCCATCGCCTCAAGCACCACCATGGCAAAGCTGTCCTCCAGCGTCGGATGAACGAGGATGTCGGCTGCCTGATACGCCACGCCCACGTCACCGAGGGTGCCCAGGAAATGCACGCGACCTTCAAGTCCCAATTGCCGCGATTGCGCAGTGAATACGGCTTGCTCCTTGGGGTTTCCAACTGCAGCCACGGCCACGTGGACGGGCAGTTGCGCAAGCGCCTGAAGCAACACATGCAAACCCTTCCGAGCGTAGTCGTTGGCCACAAAAAGCAGCAAGGGGCCTTGATGGTCAAGTCCCAAAGCAATGCGGCTCGCACCCTTGTCCCAAGCACCTTCAGGCAATTGCACCCCAGGTGTGATCACCGAAAGCCGAGACTGCGACAGCGGATAGGCCGAAGCGGCTTCAGCACGCAAGGCTTGGGACGTGGCCACCACCTGTTTCCCAGGCACATCGCGAAATCGTGATGCCTCCGACAGCTGATAGCTCAACAGCCTTGGACTGAAAGCGATGCGCAGCCATTGCCTGACCGCTGAAAATCCGCTGCGTCCACTCAGAAGGCTGAATCGGACTGGGCGGACGTGAATGGTCTGCACCTGCCCATGCCAGACGTTCTCATGGGAATGCACCACGTCGAAGCCGCGCCGGGTATGCCATCGGGTGTACACCCCGAACCACAAGAGATTGAGCCAATGCGGTTTGCGAAATGCCATCGGGACGCGGTGATGGACAACACCAGTGAGCGGCTTAGCCAACTCTTGTGCAAACACATGAACTTCATGCTGCGGGGCCAGCTTTTCGACGATGCGAATCGAATAAGTCTCGGCCCCACCCCCGCTGCCAGTGAAGACCCGGCTGAGCACCGCCACCTTCAAGCGTTGTTTTGCTCGAGGCGCATTCATGAGCGCTTGCCGTCCTCATAGGCCGTCGCGAGCTTGACCCAGAACATGGGCAACGTGCTGCTGCGCAGAATGGGGACGCGGGGCAACGCAAAGGCATCGTCAGTAGGTCGCGCACGGGCGCGATCGGTCGTGGTGGCGGTAACAAAACCCAATTGGCGTGCCAGTGCCATGAGCTGTGGGCCATAGCGTCCATAGGGATAGCAGAAGTGACGCACAACAATCCCCAACTGGTTTTCCAGATCGCGCTTGCAGTCAGCCATCTCCCTGTAAGCGGTCCTTTCGTCAACGCGAGTCAGATCTATGTGGTTGCTGGTGTGCGCGCCCAGTTCCTGACCGGCTGACACCCAAGCCTGCAGTTGCGGCTGGTCCATCAGCGCACGGGCTGGAACACCCTGTTCATGATCCCAAACGTTGCTTCCCCCGATTTGGGAACTGACCACATAACAAGTGGCCGTGAAACCATTGCGCCGCAAGACCGGCAGCGCCCATTCGAGGTTGTTGGCGTAGCCGTCGTCAAACGTGATGCCAACCACCTTGCCTGCCTTGCCCTCCAAGAGGTATGGCTCGAGGGCACTCATGCTCATGCCGCGATACCCCAACAACCTCAGCAGCGCCATCTGACGCGCGAAGGCTGCAGGCGAGACCACCAGGCTGCGAAACGGCGTACCGCGCGGCGGTGGCTGGTCAACCTGATGGTAGGTCAGTATTGGAATGGGCTCGCGCATCTGTGCCAGTCGAACTTCGGCAGATCCACTGGCCCGGTGTGCGGTGGTACTGGCCGCATCCGGGCCCACGAGGCAGCGGTTGGTCGCCAAGTATCTCAGCTTGGAGCGTCAAACCCAGTCGGTCGGCCTGCAAAACAAGGAGGCTCGAAAAGGAACGCGCCTGACGAAGCACCTGTAAACACTTGCGCGCTTTTGACTGGCAAGGGCACTGCCGATCAGACATCGATCAGCATCGTCGAAACGAAGCCAGCCTGCTCGTGCTTCTTGGCGTAACCCAAGGGATTGGCCACCACACGGCAACGCCC
>CAYNWR010000435.1:0-2678 GCA_964400915.1 uncultured Burkholderiaceae bacterium | reverse complement strand
CTGCAGCATCGCACGCCGGTGGATGTTCTCCAGCACGACGATGGCATCGTCCACCACCAGTCCGATCGCCAGCACCAGCGCCAACAGCGTCAGGGTGTTGATCGTGAAGCCAAACAGTGCCATCAATGCAAACGTGCCGATCAGCGCCACGGGGATGGTGACCAGCGGAATGATCGAGGCACGCACCGTGCGCAGGAAGACGAAGATCACCAGGGCCACCAGGGCCACGGCTTCGAGGATGGTCGAGAAGACGGCCTTGATCGAGCGGTCGATGAAGACCGAGTTGTCATTGGCCACGTCGATCTCGATGCCCGGTGGCAGGTTTTCCTTCAGGCGCGGGATCATTGCGCGCACCGCCGCAGACAGGTCAAGGGGGTTGGCGGTGGCATTGCGGATCACGCCCAGCGTGATGGCGTCGCGCCCATTGAGTCGGGTGGCCGAACGCTCGGACTGAGGGCCCTGGCGCACGGTGGCCACGTCGCCAATGCGCACGGGCATGCCGCCCACGTTGCGAATCACGATCTGGGAAAATTCCGAGGGACGTTGCAGATCGGTGGCCGTGGTCACGTTGAATTCGCGCCGCAGGCTTTCGATGCGCCCCGCCGGCACTTCGACATTGGAGCGGCGCACGGCGTCCTCCACGTCCTGTGTGGTCAGGCGAAAGGCTGCCAGCTTTTCCGGATCCAGCCACACGCGCATCGAGTACTTGCGCTCGCCGAACACACGCACATCGGACGCACCGGGCGCGGTCTGCAGCATGGGTTTGGCGATGCGGTTGGCCAGTTCCGACACCTGCAGCTGGTTGTGCGCATCGGAGCTGAAGGCCAGCCAGATCACGGGGAAGGCATCCGCCTCCACCTTGGCGATGACGGGTTCGTCAATGCCCTGCGGCAGACGCTGGCGCACACGCGAAACCTTGTCGCGCACGTCCGACGCCGACGCATCGGCATCGCGCGTGAGCACGAAGCGCACCGTGATCTGGCTTTGCTCCTGGCGGCTGATCGAGGTGATGACGTCCACCCCCTCGATGCCCGCGATCGAATCTTCCAGGATCTTGGTCACCTGGCTCTCGACCACCTCGCTGGAGGCTCCCGTGTAGCGGGTTTCCACCGTCACCACGGGCTCGTCGATCTTGGGGTACTCGCGCACGTTCAGCCGCGTGAACGAGACATAACCGATCAACAGGATCAGCAAGGACAAGACCGTGGCAAACACGGGCCGGCGTATGGCTGTCTCGGGCAGTTGCATCAAGGGACTCCTGTTGGGGGCAAGGCCGGCTGGTGGGCCTTATCGCGAAGCCTGGGCCTGAGGCGCTGCGGCGCCACGGCTGGCGCCTCCCGGACCACCGCCGCGACCCAGCTCGACAACCCGCAGCGGCGTGCCGTCGCGTTGCAGCCGCTGCTGACCGGCCACCACCACCACATCGCCCTCTTCCAGGCCTTCGGTGATCTCGACACGGCCCGGACGACGGATGCCCAATTTCACTTCCACACGCTGCGACACGTTGCTGGCCTCGGGCGCATCATTGGGCGCACCCGCCACGCTGGCGGCCGCAGCCGAGCCCGTCGTCCGTGCTGCGGGCACCGCCTTGATGACAAACTGCCGCCCGCCCTGCGGGACGATGGCTTCCTC
This sequence comes from uncultured Burkholderiaceae bacterium, assembly GCA_964400915.1. GTDB lineage: Bacteria > Pseudomonadota > Gammaproteobacteria > Burkholderiales > Burkholderiaceae_C > CAYNWR01. The sequence goes on along the minus strand of CAYNWR010000435.1, from coordinate 1,046 downwards.
CGGCACGGCCAAGGCGTTGTCGCGCACCGAGAACACCGCTTCGACCCGGGCAAACATGCCGGGCCGCAGCGGACCGCCGGGTGCGCCCGCTCGGCGTGCCGATCCAGCAGGCGCCGATCCGTCCGTTGCGTCGGCCACAACTGCGGCGCGCCCGGGTGGCGTTGGACAACCAGTGATGGGCTCGGCCACACCTGCTGCGGGTTTGGCCATCGCTGACGCCGCGCTGCTCGCACCCGTGTCGGGCGCGCGTGCCAATCCGGCGCGTGCGGGTCCGCGTGCGGCCCCCGACGCAGGCGCTGCGCCACCCGGACCCCGCGGGGGGCCTCCTGCGCTGGCACCAGCACCCCCACCGGCCCCACCACGCCCACCACCTGCGGCCAGGGGTTCACCCGGCGTATTGGGCAAGGTGGCACGCACCCCTATGGAGCGCCCGTTGGCGTCGATCAGCGGATCAACCGCCTGAACGCGGGCTCGGAACAGGCGACCGGCAATGGCGTCCAATTGCAGTTCAACCTCCTGCCCGACGCGCACCTTGCTCTGAAAACGCTCCGGCAAGCGGAAATCGACGTACAGCGAGGAGATGTCCTCGAGATTGATCAGATCGGCGCCGTCCTTGACGTAGTCGCCCAGGTTCACCGTGCGGATGCCGGCCGTGGCATCAAAGGGTGCCACGACGCGCATGCGCTCCAGGCGCGCGCAGGCCAGGGCCAGTTGGGCCTCGGCCACCTGAAGGTTGGCCGCGCTTTCATCCAGCACACGCTGGGCCACGAAGTTCTGTGCGACCAGCTCCTGGTTGCGCTTGAAATTGGCCTGCGCAATCGAGACCTGCGCCTGTGCCTGGCGCAACTCGGCGCGCTGCAACACGTCGTCCAGCTGCACCAGCAACTGCCCCCTGCGAACGGGGGCGCCGTCTTCGAAACCGAGGGCAGCCACGCGCCCTGAGATTTCGGGGCGCAACACCACGCTTTGGCGCGAACGCAAGGTTCCGATCGCTTGGGTGTCGTCGCGCAGGCTGATGCGCTCGACCTTGGCCACCTCGACCGAGG
>CAYNWR010000434.1:0-2693 GCA_964400915.1 uncultured Burkholderiaceae bacterium | reverse complement strand
TGAACACGTGAGTTTTGCCTACGATGCGGCGCGCCCCATCCTGCACGACCTGAGCTTCGACATCCCGCCGGGCAAGACGGTGGCGGTGGTCGGGCCCTCGGGGTCGGGCAAGAGCACGCTGGCACGCCTGATGTACCGCTTCTACGACGTGCAGGCAGGGTGCATCCGCATCGACGGTCACGACGTGCGCGACGTCAGCCAGTCGAGCCTGCGGCGCGCCATTGGCATCGTCCCGCAGGACACCGTGCTGTTCAACGACACCATCGAATACAACATCGCCTACGGCCAGCCCGGCGCAGACCGCGCGGCCATCGAGGCGGCCGCCCAGGCCGCTCGCATCCACGATTTCATCGCCGCCAGCCCTGCGGGCTACGAGACCATGGTGGGCGAGCGTGGCCTGAAGCTGTCGGGCGGTGAGAAACAGCGCGTGGCCATTGCCCGCACCCTGCTCAAGAACCCGCCGATCCTGATCTTCGACGAGGCCACCTCGGCCCTCGACAGCGCCAATGAACGCGCGATCCAGGCCGAATTGCAGGCCACGGCTGCGGGAAAAACAGCGCTGGTGATCGCGCACCGGCTGTCGACGGTGGTGGATGCCCACGAGATCCTGGTGTTGGAGGCCGGTCGCATCATCGAGCGCGGCACCCACCAGCAACTGCTGGCTGCCGAAGGCCGCTACGCTGCGATGTGGGCCCTGCAGCAGCAGGCATCGGATTGAGCGACCGTCACGAAGGCCCCACTGGCAAGGACAAAAGGGAGAACCACCACCATGGCGCATGACCTTGAACTCGCCGATCGGGTGCGCCGTGTCATCGGCAAGATGCCCGGTGTTGTCGAAAAGAAGATGTTCGGTGGTGTGGCCTGGCTGGTGCACGGCAATATGAGTGTGGGCATTCACAAGGATCAGCTCATCGTGCGCATGGACGCGGCCGATGCGCAGGGCCTGCTTCAACAGGACGGGGTGCGTGTGTTCGACATCACGGGGCGTCCCATGAAGGGATGGCTGATGGTGGGCCCGGACGCGTGTGGAGATCCGTCCTCGCTCGCAGTCTGGGTGGACCGGGGCGTGCGTTTTGCCAGAACCTTGCCACGCAAGGACAGCGCGTGAGCGCATCGCAAGGCCTGGCGCCCGCCGCCACCCTCTTCGCTGGTGATGTCGAATGCATCGAGCGGGCCACCGTGGCTGCCGTGGCTCCGCCGCTGGTCGAGGAAATCCCTGGCTGGCTGCTGGCCTTCGATCGCGGCACCATCGGGCGTGCCCACAGCGCCGTGCCGCTCGCCCACGACGCCAGCGTTCGGTCCGACGACGTGCCCGCCATCGTGGCGCGGTACCGGCAGCAGGGATTGGCCCCGAGTTTTCGCATGGCCGATGTCAGCGCGCTTGCTGCCGTGCACGAGGCCTTGCGACGGGCGGGCTGCCAGCCCACCCAGCCCACGCTGACCATGGTGGCCGACGTGCAGGCCATGCTGGAGCGCTGTGCAGCCATGGCGTTGCCGCGCGCATCGCTCAGCGACACGCCCGACGACCTCTGGGCCCGTGTCTATCTGGGGGAGGGCTTCGATCCGGTCGATGGCGCGCATCGCGTGAAGGCGTTCGGACGCGCGGCCGGTTCGCTGTATGCCCGGTCATTTGACGCCCAGGGCGCGCGAATCGTGGCCACTGGCGTTGGCAGTTTCGGGTTTGGATGGATGGGCGTGCATGGCATGCGCACGCTGCCCGCGCAGCGGGGCCAGGGGCACGCCAGCGGCGTGTTGCGTGCACTCGCTCAGGCTGCAGCCGCCCAGGGCGTGGCGCGCGCCTACCTGCAGGTTGAGCTGGACAACATTGGGGCGCAGGCCGTCTACCGGCGCCTGGGCTTTGGCGAGGCATGGGTCTACCATTACTGGCGGGCCCGTTCGTGATTGGCGCGATTGCGCAAGGCTGGGCCCTCGTCCGGATCTGTCCACCCGCTTGAGACCACGAAAGCGAACCGTCCATGGAAACCCGCTGGCTGGAAGACTTTGTGAGCCTGGCCGAAACGCGCAGCTTCAGCCGCTCGGCCCAATTGCGTCACGTCACCCAACCGGCGTTTTCGCGGCGCATCCAGGCCCTGGAGGCCTGGGCCGGCACCGATCTGGTCGACCGCAGTTCTTACCCAACCAGCCTCACCCCCGCCGGTGAAACCCTGTATCCGCAGGCGCTGGAGATGCTGCAGGCCCTGCAGACCACACGCGCGATGCTGCGCGGCCATGCGGCCACCGAGCAGGATGTCGTCGAGATCGCGGTGCCCCACACCCTGGCCTTCACCTACTTTCCGGCTTGGGTGACGCAATTGCGCACCGAATTCGGCCCCATGAAAAGCCGCCTGGTGGCGGCCAACGTGCACGATGCGGTGATGCACCTGGTTGAAGGCCATTGCGACCTGCTGATCGCCTACCACCACCCGTCGCAGCCCCTGCCATTGGCGACCGACCGCTACGACATGTTGTGCCTGGGCGAGGAAACCATCGCACCCTACGCACGGCCTGTTGCCGACGGCCGTGCGGCCTGGCGTCTGCCGGGCCGGGCTGGACAGCCCCTGCCCTACCTGGGCTATGCGCCCGGTGCGTACCTGGGCCGGGTGGTCGATCAATTGCTTACGCAGCATGGCACGCCGATTCATCTGGATCGTGTGTATGAGACCGACATGGCCGAGGGCCTCAAGGCCATGGCG
>CAYNWR010000433.1:0-2699 GCA_964400915.1 uncultured Burkholderiaceae bacterium | reverse complement strand
CGTAGCACACGCCCTGCAGGTTGCTGCCCAGCTGCGCCGCCAGGCGGATGCGCTGGGCCTCGCCACCCGACAGGGTGGGCGCGCCGCGGTCCAGCGTGAGGTAGCCCAGGCCGACCTCCTCCAGAAACTGCAGCCGTGAGCGGATTTCGGGGATCAGGTCGCGGGCGATCTCGGCTTCGCGTGCATCCAGTTGCGTGCCATCGCCCAGCGCATCGAACCAGTGGCGCAGGTCATGCACCGCGCGCCGCGCCAGATCGGCGATGCCCAAGCCCGCAAAACGCACCGCACGCGCCGTCGCGTTCAGGCGCGTGCCCGCACAGGTGGGACAGACCTGATCGCCCAGGCCTTCGACCTCGACTTCCGCGAACCGCTGCTCGCGGCCCTTGTTGTCCTCGGCCGCGACGCTGTCGTCCAGGGCACGGCGTTGTTCCTTCGTCAGCGCAATGCCGGTGCCGACACAATCCGGGCACCAGCCGTGCTTGCTGTTGTAGGAAAACAGGCGCGGATCGAGTTCGGCATAACTGGTGTCGCAGACCGGGCATGCGCGCCGGCTGGAATAGACCACCACCTTCCCGATGCCCTGGGTGGGTGCACCCGCCAGCATCGCGGCCTTCAGGCCATCCAGCGGCGCCAGCACGTGCACCACGCCTTTGCCCAGATCCAGGCAGCGCGCCAGCGCCGCACGCAAGGCCGCCTCGGAGCCCGGCTCCACGTCCAGGCTGGCCACAGGCAGTTCGATGGTGTGTTCCTTGAAGCGGTCGATGCGCGGAAACCCCGTGGTGGGCAGGAACGCGCCGTCCACGCGCAGGTGCGTGTACCCGCGTGGCCGAGCCCAGTCGGCCAGTTCGGTGTAGACACCCTTGCGGTTGATCACCAGGGGCGCCAGCAGGCCCACGTGCTGGCCCCGGTACTCCCGCAACAGCGCTGCGGCGATGCGATCCGGGGTTTGTGGCATCACGGCCGCGCCGTCGTGGATGCAGTGCTGCACACCGAGCTTGACGAACAGCAGGCGCAGAAAGTGCCAGACCTCGGTGGTGGTCCCCACCGTGCTCTTGCGCCCGCCCCGCGACAGGCGCTGCTCGATGGCCACCGTGGGTGGAATGCCCCAGACCGCGTCGACCTCGGGCCGGCCCGCCGGCTGCACGATGCTGCGCGCGTAGGCGTTCAGGCTCTCCAGATAACGTCGCTGCCCTTCGTTGAACAGGATGTCGAAGGCGAGCGTGGACTTGCCCGAGCCCGACACCCCCGTGACCACGCTGAAGCGCCCACGGGGAATGTTGACGCTCAGGTTCTGCAGGTTGTGCTCGCGTGCATGCACGATCTCGATCTGCTCGGGCCCTGGCGGAGCCGGTACCCGCACCACCGCCAGAGGGCTGGGAGGCCGCTCGCCCACCGCCATGCCCTCGCCCAGCGCCAGCGCGTACTCGCGCAGCGCCTGGGCCGTGTGCGAGTCCGGGTGCTGGCGAAGGTCCTCGGGGGTTCCAACCGCCACGATCTGGCCACCCCCCTCGCCCCCTTCGGGACCGAGATCGATCAACCAGTCGCTGGCGCGGATCACGTCCAGGTTGTGCTCGATCACCACCAGGGAATGGCCGACATCGAGCAGCTTGCGCAGGGCCCGCATCAGCTTGGCGATGTCATCGAAGTGCAGGCCCGTGGTGGGTTCGTCGAACAGGAACAAGGTGCCCTTGCGGGCCACCGGCTGCGACGGCCCCTTGCCAGCCGCCTCGGCCAGATGCCCGGCGAGCTTCAGGCGTTGCGCTTCGCCACCCGAGAGGGTGGGCACGGGTTGACCCAGGCGCAGGTATTCCAGGCCGACATCGACAATGGGTTGCAGCACCCGCAGCACCGCACGGTCGTTCTCGAACACATGCACCGCCTCGCTGACGGTGAGATCCAGCACATCGGCCACATTGAATGCGCGGCGCCTGGCGGTGCTGGCGTCGTGGCGCTCGATGGTCACCTCGAGGATTTCGGGCCGGTAGCGGCGCCCGTCGCAATCCGCGCAGCGCAGGTACACGTCCGACAGGAACTGCATCTCGACGTGCTCGAAGCCCGATCCCCCGCAGGTCGGGCATCGCCCATCGCCATTGTTGAAACTGAACTTGGCGGCGGTGTAGCCGCGTTGGCGCGCCAGCGGGGCGTCGGCGAACAGCTCGCGCACAGCGTCCCAGGCACCCACATAACTGACGGGGTTGCTGCGCGCCGTCTTGCCGATGGGCGACTGATCGACAAACACGACATCGCCCAGGTGATCGGCGCCCAGCAGGCGATCGTGTGCACCCGCCCCTTCGGTGGCGCGACCGAAATGCCGCATCAGCGCTGGCGCCACGATGTCCTGGATCAGCGTGGACTTGCCCGACCCGCTGACGCCGGTGATGCACACCAGGCGTTGCAGCGGAATGTCCACGGTGAGACCCTGCAGATTGTGTTCGCGCGCACCTTCCACAATGAGTCGGGGCGTGTTCTCGCTCACCATGCGCTTGAAGCCGAACCCCACCTGCTTGCGTGCACCCAGGTAGGCACCCGTGAGCGTGTCGGCGCGGCGCAGCTCGTCGATGCCCCCATCGAAGACGATGCGCCCGCCGCGCTCGCCCGGACCCGGCCCCATGTCGATGACACGGTCGGCCGCGAGCATCACGGCGGGATCGTGCTCGACCACCACCAGCGTGTTGCCCGCATCGCGCAGGCGCTGCATG
>CAYNWR010000432.1:0-2704 GCA_964400915.1 uncultured Burkholderiaceae bacterium | reverse complement strand
CATCGCCCACCACGGTGAGCGCCGCGAAGCCCAGGATACGACCACCCTTGACGACCTTGGTGACGCGGTTGACCGCGATCATCTTCTCGCGCATGCCGTCTTCGGGACCGTCACCTGCGCCCTTGCCCTGCATCTTGCCCTGGATCTTTGCCATCTTGTGTATCCCCGCTTCGCTCAGAACTGAAGACCGGCTTCACGAGCCGCGTCGGCCAGAGCCTTCACGCGCCCGTGATAGGCAAAGCCCGAGCGATCAAACGCCACCTTATCGACACCTGCCGCCTTGGCCTTCTCGGCAATGCGCTTGCCGACCAGTTGAGCCGCCGCCGCATTGCCACCCTTGCCCGAGCCGCCCAGACTGCCACGCACCTCGGCCTCGGCGGTCGAAGCGCTGGCCAGAATCTTGGCGCCGTCGCCCGAAATCACGCTGGCATAGATGTGCAGGTTGGTGCGGTGAACCGTCAAGCGGGCCACACCTTGAGTTGCAATCCGCACGCGGGTCTGGCGCGACCGGCGCAGGCGCTGTTCTTTTTTGGTCAACATCGCTGCAGCCCCTTACTTCTTCTTCGTTTCCTTGATCACCACCGTCTCATCCGAATAGCGGATGCCCTTGCCCTTGTAAGGCTCGGGGGGACGGATGGCGCGGATTTCAGCGGCCACCTGGCCGACACGCTGGCGGTCGGCACCCTTGATGACAACTTCAGTCGGCACCGGCGTGCTCACCGTGATGCCAGCAGGCATGTCCTTGACGACCGGATGCGAGTAGCCGACGTTCAAGGTCAGCTTGGCACCCTGGGCCTGGGCCTTGTAGCCGACGCCCACCAGGGACAGCTTGCGCTCGAAGCCCTTGCTCACGCCAGCGACCATGTTGCCCACCAACTGGCGCATCGTGCCGCTCATGGCATTGGCCTCACGGCTCTCGTCGGCCGGATCGAACACGATCTTGCCGTCGCTGAACGCAACCTTGACCAGCGCGCTGCGCGACAGCTGCAGGGTGCCACCGGCACCCTTGACCTGGATCTGATCGTCCTTGATGGACACATCGACGCCGGTCGGCACAAGGACCGGCATTTTTCCAACTCGAGACATTTCTGTGAACTCCTTGGGCAGCGGCTTCAGGCCACGTAGCAAAGCACTTCGCCGCCGACACCCGAGGCGCGCGCCTTGCGGTCGGTCATCACGCCCTTGGGCGTGGTCATGATCGCGACACCCAGGCCATTCATTACCTGGGGAATGGCTTCACGGCCCTTGTAGACCCGCAATCCAGGCCGGCTGACGCGCTCGATGCGCTCGATGACTGGTCGCCCTGCGTAGTATTTCAGCGAGATTTCGAGTTCGGACTTGCCACCTTCGGCATTCACACGAAAGCCGTCGATGTAGCCCTCGTCCTTGAGAACCCGGGCAATGGCCACCTTCACCTTGGATGCCGGGACCGAAACCGTGGTCTTGGCAACCATCTGCGCATTGCGGATGCGGGTAAGGAGGTCGGCGATGGGATCGCTCATGCTCATGTTGTCGTACTCCTGCGCTTACCAGCTGGCCTTGACCACACCAGGGATGTCCCCGGTGAAAGCCATTTCGCGAATCTTGGCCCGGGCCAAGCCAAACTGGCGGAATGTGCCACGGGGGCGGCCCGTGATATCGCAGCGGTTGCGCTGACGCGTGGGGTTGGCGTTGCGCGGCAATTTCTGCAGCGCCAGGCGCGCGGCGGCGCGCTCGTCGTCGCCCCGCTTGGCGTCGCCGGCCACGGCCTTCAACTCCGCATACTTCTTGGCGTACTTGGCCACCAGGCGGTCACGCTTGAGCTCGCGCTCGATCAAAGCTGTTTTAGCCACGCTGCACCCTCAGTTCTTGAATGGGAAACGGAAGCCGCCCAGGAGCGCCTTGCACTCCTCGTCGGACTTGGCCGTGGTGGTGATGCTGATGTTGAGACCGCGCAAGGCATCGACCTTGTCGTATTCGATCTCAGGGAAGATGATCTGCTCTTTGACACCGATGTTGTAGTTGCCGCGCCCATCGAAGGCACGACCCGACACACCCCGGAAGTCGCGCACGCGCGGCAGGGCCACCGTGACGAAGCGATCGAGAAACTCATACATGCGCACGCCACGCAGCGTCACCATGCAGCCGATGGCCTGACCTTCGCGGATCTTGAAGCCGGCAATGGCCTTCTTGGCGCGGGTGACCACGGGCTTCTGGCCAGCGATCTTGGTCAGGTCGCCAACGGCGTTGTCCATGACCTTCTTGTCAGCCACCGCCTCGCTCACGCCCATGTTCAGCGTGATCTTGGTCAGGCGCGGCACCTGCATGGGGGACTTGTAGCCAAACTTGGCCATCAATTCCGGCGCCACCTTTTCACGATAGTGTTGTTGCAGTCGAGCCATGTCGAACCTCTCAGGCAGCCTTGATTTCGTCGCCGCTGGACTTGAACACGCGCACGCGCTTGCCGTCGGCGAGCAGCTTGATGCCCACGCGATCGGCCTTGCCCGTGGCCGCATTGAAGATGGCGACGTTGGATTGATGAATCGGCATGGATTTCTGGATCTTGCCGCCCGCCGTCCCCTTCATGGGATTGGGCTTGGTGTGCTTGATCACGAGGTTGATGCCCTCAACCAGGAGATGCGTCTCGTCCTTGCGCAACGTGACCTTGCCGCGCTTGCCCTTGTCGCGCCCGGCATTGACGATGACCTCGTCGCCCTTGCGAATC
>CAYNWR010000431.1:0-2712 GCA_964400915.1 uncultured Burkholderiaceae bacterium | reverse complement strand
CCGCGGCAATGCCAAAGCCGAGCAGCGAGACGCGCAGCGCCAGGCGCGCCAGCGCCGGCAGCGGCAGGCTCGCGCCGAACCCCCAGACACGCAGTTCCACCAGCACCAGGTTGCCGAGCAGCAAGGCGATGCCGACGATGTGCACGATCTCGAGCACCGGATAGGCCCAGGCATGCGCCGACAGGTCCACCCAGGCCGCAGGTGACGCCAGGCTGTCCATCATGCGCGGCACCATAGCAGTTCGCCGCGTCGCTCGACGAGCGGAACGCGTGCCTAGAATCGGTCGCCATGCACATCCACATCCTCGGCATCTGCGGCACCTTCATGGGCGGGCTGGCCGCCCTTGCGCGCGAGGCCGGGCACCGCGTGACGGGCTGCGATGCACAGGTCTATCCGCCGATGAGCACGCAGCTCGCCGCGCTCGGCATCGAGCTGATCGAGGGCTACGGCGCGGAGCAGATGGCGCTGGCGCCGGACCTGTTCGTCATCGGCAACGTCGTCACGCGCGGCAACCCGCTGATGGAGGCGATCCTCGACGCCGGGCAGCGCTACACGAGCGGGCCGCAGTGGCTGGCCGACCACATCCTCGCCGGCCGCCACGTGCTGGCGGTGGCCGGCACGCACGGCAAGACGACGACGACGGCGATGCTCGCGTGGATCCTCGAGCGGGCCGGCCAGAACCCCGGCTTCCTGGTCGGCGGCGTGCCGCTGAACTTCGGCGTCTCGGCGCGCCTGGGCGGCGCGGACGCGCCGTTCGTGATCGAGGCCGACGAGTACGACACGGCCTTCTTCGACAAGCGCAGCAAGTTCGTCCACTACCGGCCGCGCACGGCGATCCTCAACAACCTGGAATTCGATCACGCCGACATCTTCGCCAACCTGGGCGCCATCGAGCGGCAGTTCCATCACCTGGTGCGCACCGTGCCGTCCACGGGCCGCCTGGTGGTGCATGCGGGTGAGGCCAGCCTGGACCGTGTGCTGGCCATGGGGTGCTGGAGCGAGGTGCGGCGCTTTGGCAAGGGCAGCGGCGACCTGCACCTGACGGGCGATCCCGACGCCTTCGACGTGCTGGACGTGCAGGGCCAGCGCCAGGGGCGCGTGCAATGGGCACTGTCGGGCGAGCACAACCAGCTCAATGCGCTGGCGGCCATTGCGGCGGCCGAACACGTCGGCGTGCCGATCGCGCAGGCCGCTCAGGCGCTGGCCGGTTTTCAGAACGTGCGGCGGCGCCTGGAATGGCGCGGCGACGTGGGTGGCATTCACGTGTACGACGACTTTGCCCACCACCCCACCGCCATTCGCACCACGGTCGACGGACTCAAGCGCCGTGTCGGCCCGGGCGAGCGCATCCTGGCGGTGTTCGAGCCACGCAGCAACACGATGAAGCTCGGCCACATGGCCGCGCAACTGCCCTGGGCGCTGGAGCTGGCTGACCTGTCGTTCTGCCACACCGGCGGGCTGGATTGGGACGCAGCAGCGGCCTTGTCACCCCTGGGTGCGCGCGCCCAGTCGGCGCCGACCATCGAAGGCCTGGCCGAGCAGGTGGTCGCCGCAGCGCGGCCCGGCGATCACATCCTGTGCATGAGCAATGGTGGCTTTGGCGGCATTCACTCGCTGCTGCTCAAATTACTATCAAATAGGTAGCAATGTTTCAAGAAAAGACGCTCGCTAACAGGCGTTTTTCTTCTATTTCTTGATGGAAAGCCCGCTGGAACGGGCCTGCAGGCCAGCACCGCGGCGCAACACTTCACCTTGCAGGGCCACGCCTTCATAGGCAAAACGCAGCTGCCCTCTGCGCAGATCGTGCCACACGTCCTGCCCCTGCACCCCACTGGTCACCCCCACCGGCAATGCCACCAAGAGCAGGCGGTTGGCACGTGCGCTCAGGACAAAGTAGCGGTCGAAGGAGCGCGCCACGACACAGGCCAGCCCGGCGCCGCGCAGCGCCAACGCAGCCTGGTCACGCGGATCGCCCCATCCGAAATCGTGCCCCGCGAACAACACGTCGCCGCGGCGAAAGCGACCGGCCCAGACCATGTCCAGGCCGCCCAGCACGTGCCCCCCCAGTGCCTCGGCGGTGCCCAGGCTCAGGTACTCGTGCGGAATGATCTGTTCGGTGCTGACACGATCGCCGATGAACCAGGCGCGCCCGTGTTTCCAGTTTTCGGGTTGGGGCATCGTGAAGCCAGGGAATTCGTTCAGGACGCGGAAGGCGCCAGATCGATGTGCACAACGGGCCGCGCCAGGGCCGCCACGGCCGCTCGGGCAAAGGCGCGCGCCCAGGACGGGTCGGCCAGCAGGATGTCGCGCGCCGCGGCCGCCACGCCTTGCACCTTGCGCAGCATGAAGGCCTTGTCGCCGTGGCCCGTCGGCGCGCCACAGCTCAGGCGCGCGCATTCCTGGTCCAGCCAATCCAGCGCCCGTTCATGCGGCATGGGCTGGACCTCGTCCAGATCGATCTGAATGCTGCGCCCGTCGGCGAGGCGCACGGTGACTTCGCTGAGCATGGTGACGGCCTCCTGCAGACGCCAGTCTATGCGATCAATGCGCGCGCCCCGGGCGCTGGTGCACGGCATCGGCCAGGATCTGCAAAACGGTCTCGGTCTGCGCCCAATCGATGCACGCATCGGTGATGCTGCGGCCGTACTCCAGCTTGCTCGAATCATCCTTGCCCGGCGTGAACTTCTGCGCACCACCGCGCAGGTGGCTTTC
>CAYNWR010000430.1:0-2741 GCA_964400915.1 uncultured Burkholderiaceae bacterium | reverse complement strand
ACGTCGTGGAAGAAGTCGAACATCAGCAAGGTCTTCTTCAGGCCGGTGGCTGCGATGGGCCCCACCTGCTCGTCATCGAGCAGGTCAATCATGGGTTTGACGTTGTAGCCACCCACCATCGTGCCGAGCAATTCGGTGGCCTTGCCCCGGCTGAGCATGCCGACGGCAAAGTCGCCATGGGCCACCGCCGCCAGGAAGCTGGCCTTCACCTTGGCCGCGTCATCGACACCGGGTGGGACCCGGTGGGTGAGCAGGTCCATCAGGAAGGCTTCTTCGCCCGAGGGCGGTGCCTTGATGAGTTCGATCAGGGCAGCCACCTGCTTGGCATCCAGCGGCAGTGGCGGAATGCCCATGGCGTTGCGCTCGGCCGCATGGGCCCGGTACTGGGTGAGAAATTCGTTTGACATGATGCGATCACTCCTTGTCTGATGGGGCAACCCGATCTCGGTAGGCCCCTTACGCGTTTCGCGTCGATTGCCGGCAGGTCGGTGCGCCCACCCGCAACGTCGACGCACCTATTGTGAAGCGGAAGGCCCGCCAGCCTGTGAACCCTGAGCCGATGGCATTGCCGACACTGGGGCATTGGGTGCAGCCGTCGGCGCCGCCTCCAGAATCGAAGCGGGCGGTGCGTCCTTGTAGGACTGAGCCACCGCCAACTGCTGGGGGCTTTGGCATTCATCGGCCACGCGCTTGCCCTGCTTCTGGTTCATGAGCATCGACTTGTTGGCCAGCTGCAGCCAGACCGACCCGCTGCGCTCGTCTTCCAGACGCACAGCCCCGGTGGTCGTGGCCACCGGCACCATCCGAAAGCGCTGCTTGAGCAGGCGCAGGTTGAAATACCCGGGCGATTGTGGATCGGCTTCAAGCTGCACGCTGGCACCCAGCTCGCACGGCAAATGCCCGGTGTAGACCAGTTGCGCAATTTCCAGTTGCTCGGGTGTCAGCGCGGCTTCAGCCGCCCGCACGCCGGCTGCCATCTGCTCGGCCTTGCTGTGGGCCTCGACGCGACTGCTGCCAGGCTTTGGCGCCGACTTGGCAACCGGCTTGGCGGCGGGGACTGACGGATTGGCCACCACCGGCTTGACCGTCTTGTTGCCACTCGAACCGGCGGCCACGCCCGCCTTGGCAGGCGCCTTGCTGGGCGGATTGGCCTTGGTGTCGGTCGCGGTCTGAGCAAGGGCCTGGCCGGCGCCCAGGGACACGGCCATGAACCAGGTCATTGCCCAAATCGCATGGTAGCGAGCGCCAAATATTGACTGTTTGCTATGATTCATGTAGCACTCCTGTTCAGATGCTAAAACCAATGCGATACGTCGGACGGCACACGGACACCGGTGCGATGCGCCCGCTCCAGCACCTGCCAGAAATAACGGTAGCTCGCCCGATCGTGCAGCTGGCCGGCATGCGAGATCGGGGCCCAGGCCGCGCGCTCGGCCGCGACCAGCACCGCCACCGCGTCTTCCACTTCCTCGGCCTCAGGTGCGAAGGCCTCGAGGATGGGCCGGATCTGCGAGGGATGGATGCTCCACATGCGTGTGCAGCCGATCTCGCGCGCCGCGCGCCTGGCCGCTGCGCGCACCGCATGGGTGTTGCTGAATTCAGTGACGACACCGTGCGAGGGCACCTTGCCATGGGCATGGCATGCCGCCACGATGTCCAGCTTGGCACGCATCACCAGGGGGTGCGAGAACTGCCCATGCACACCCGCGACGTCGGCCGTGGACATCGCACTGGCCGGAATGGCACCGCCGTGGGCCGACACAAAATCCATCAGGCCAAAGCTCAGCGAGTCGATGCGTGGGTGCGCGGCGATGTCGAAGGCCCGGTGCACGGCCGCCGGTGATTCGATGAGTGCGTGCAGACGCAACTGCGGTGCCCCTGCAGCATCCAGCGCGGCAGCGGCACGCTCGATGTCGGCGAGCTGCTCGACCTTCGGGATCATCACGTGGGTGAGGCGCTGACCGACGCGCGACACGATGATTGCGACATCCTGCAAGAAGCTCAGGTGGTCCACGGGGTGCAGGCGCACGGCGACGCGGGCAGCGGCTGGTGCGGCTTCGATCAGCTCACACACCAGGCGCGCATGCTCGACTTCGGCGCCCACGGGCGCCCCGTCCTCGCAATCGAGCGTGACATCGAAAACGCAGCGGCCGAACTCCTCGTGCATCTCGGCCTGCAACTGCAGGCTCTTGCGCATGCGGGCTTCAACGCCGCTGTAGTGGTCACACACCGGGATGCCGACACCGCCCCCCTGCGCACCCAGAAGGACAGTGCGTGGATGGGGGCGCTGGTCTGCGGCGGGCGCCGACCGGTGCGCAGCGGCGTGGAGTGTCAAAGCAGGTGCTTGACGCCGTCCTTCTCGCCCTCGAGTTCGGCCAGGGTCTTGTTGATGCAGGTTTGGCTGAAGGCGTCGATGGGCAGGCCTTCGATGACGCTGTAGTCGCCGCCCGAGCAGGTCACGGGAAATCCGAACATCGTGTCTTTGGGAATGCCGTACCAGCCATCGGACGGCACGCCCATGGTGACCCAACGCCCATTGGTTCCCAACGCCCAGTCGCGCATGTGATCGATGGCGGCGTTGGCTGCCGAGGCGGCCGACGACAGACCGCGCGCCTCGATGATGGCGGCGCCGCGCTTGCCGACCGTGGGCAAAAAGACGGTTTCGTTCCAGACCTGATCGTTGATCAGATCCTTGACGGGCTGCCCTTCGATCGTGGCAAAGCGGTAGTCGGCGTACATCG
>CAYNWR010000429.1:0-2743 GCA_964400915.1 uncultured Burkholderiaceae bacterium | reverse complement strand
GACGTCACATGACCTTGCGCGGCCTGTTCGAGTTCAAGGTCGACCCGGCCAAGGCAATTGCAGTGGATGAAGTCGAGCCGGCCAGCGAAATCGTCAAGCGCTTTGCCACAGGTGCCATGTCGCTGGGATCGATTTCGACGGAAGCGCATGCCACCTTGGCGGTCGCTATGAACCGCATCGGTGGCAAGAGCAACACCGGCGAAGGCGGCGAAGACCCCGCACGGTACCGCAACGAACTCAAGGGCATCCCGATCGAGCCCGGCGCCACGTTGCGCACCGTGCTCGGCGAAAACGTGGTCGAGGCCGATGTCCCCCTGCAAGCTGGCGATTCGCTGCGGTCGCGCATCAAGCAGGTTGCCTCGGGGCGATTCGGCGTGACGGCCGAATACCTCTCCAGCGCCGATCAGATCCAGATCAAGATGGCGCAAGGGGCCAAGCCCGGCGAAGGCGGCCAATTGCCCGGTGGCAAAGTCTCCGAATACATCGGATTTCTGCGCTACTCGGTGCCTGGCGTGGGTTTGATCTCACCGCCGCCGCATCACGACATTTATTCGATCGAAGATCTTGCCCAACTGATCCATGATCTGAAAAACGTGGCGCCTCGTGCCAGCATCAGTGTCAAGCTGGTGTCCGAGGTCGGGGTGGGCACGATCGCCGCCGGCGTTGCCAAGTGCAAGAGCGATCATGTCGTGATCGCCGGACACGATGGTGGCACGGGCGCATCGCCCTGGTCATCGATCAAGCATGCCGGCAGCCCCTGGGAAATCGGTCTGGCAGAGACCCAGCAGACACTGGTGCTCAACCGCCTGCGCAGTCGCATCCGGGTGCAGGCCGACGGGCAGATGAAGACCGGCCGCGACGTTGCCATTGGTGCCTTGCTCGGTGCCGACGAGTTCGGCTTTGCCACGGCGCCGCTGGTCGTCGAGGGCTGCATCATGATGCGCAAATGCCACCTCAACACCTGTCCGGTCGGGGTCGCCACGCAAGATCCGGTGCTGCGAAAGAAATTTGCCGGCAAGCCCGAGCACGTCGTCAACTATTTCTTCTTTGTGGCGGAGGAAGTTCGGCAAATCATGGCGCAACTGGGCATCCGCAAGTTCGACGACCTGATTGGCAGGGCCGATCTCCTGGACATCCGCAAGGGCATTGCCCACTGGAAGGCCCGCGGACTTGATTTTTCGCGTCTGTTTGCGCTGCCGCCTGTTCCGGCTGCAGTGCCGCGGCATCACGTTGAGGAGCAGGACCATGGGCTGGACCGGGCGCTTGATCGCATCCTGATCGAGAAGTCCCGATCGGCTTTGGAGAAGGGTGAGCGCGTGCAGTTCATGGAGGTCGCGCGCAACGTCAATCGATCCGTGGGTGCAATGCTCTCTGGCGCGCTCACGCAACGCCACCCGCTGGGGCTTGCCGACGACACCATCCGCATTCAGCTGGAAGGCACAGGTGGGCAGTCGTTTGGGGCGTTCCTTGCCAAGGGCATCACGCTGTACCTGATCGGCGACGCCAATGACTACACGGGCAAGGGCCTGTCGGGCGGTCGGGTGGTGGTCCGACCGAGCATCGATTTTCGGGGCGAAGCCACACGCAACATCATCATCGGCAACACGGCGCTGTATGGTGCAACCACCGGTGAGGCGTTCTTCAGTGGGGTCGCCGGCGAGCGTTTTGCCGTTCGCCTCTCGGGCGCCACCGCAGTCGTTGAGGGAACCGGGGACCACGGCTGCGAGTACATGACGGGCGGGACCGTTGTCGTGCTGGGGCGCACGGGCCGCAATTTTGCGGCCGGAATGAGCGGTGGCATCGCCTACGTCTATGACGAAGACGGCGAATTTGCCAAGCGTTGCAACACAAGCATGGTCGCCCTGGACAAGGTTCTCCCTGCATCCGTGCAGGAAGCCGACGTGGATCCCGCGCTGTGGCACCGCGGCGTGACCGACGAGCTTCAGTTGAAAACCTTGCTCGAGGAGCACAACCGCTGGACGGGCAGCCGGCGGGCACGCGAATTGCTCGACCGCTGGGACGAAGCGCGGTCGCGTTTTGTCAAGGTGTTCCCCGGTGAGTACAAACGGGCTCTGGGTGGCAATTCAACTAAAAATAGGCTTGCAGCGAGTGCCAAATCTGCAAAGTCTGCTTCAAAAAAAGAAGCGGTTTCGGCCAAGTGATGCATCAGCGGAAATCAAGATAGGCAAGTATCATGGGAAAAGTCACTGGCTTCATGGAGTTCAAGCGCATCGAGGAGGGATACCGTCCCGTGACCGAGCGCCTGAAGCACTACCGGGAATTTGTCGTCGGCCTTGACGCCGAACAGGCCAAGGTGCAAGGCGCACGCTGCATGGATTGCGGCACGCCTTTTTGCAACAACGGCTGTCCGGTGAACAACATCATTCCGGATTTCAACGATCTGGTGTACCGCGGCGACTGGCAGAACGCGATCCATGTGCTGCATAGCACGAACAATTTTCCGGAGTTCACGGGGCGAATCTGTCCGGCCCCCTGTGAGGCGGCCTGCACGCTCAACGTCAATGACGATGCTGTGGGCATCAAGAGCATCGAGCACGCCATCATCGATCGCGCATGGGAGCAGGGCTGGGTACCCGCACGGCCCGCCAAGCATGCCACCGGCAAGAAGGTTGCCATCGTCGGCTCTGGGCCGGCCGGCCTGGCTGCCGCCCAGCAACATGCCCGTGTGGGGCATCAGGTGACCGTGTTCGAGAAGAACGACCGTGTCGGCGGTCTGCTGCGC
>CAYNWR010000428.1:0-2745 GCA_964400915.1 uncultured Burkholderiaceae bacterium | reverse complement strand
ACCTGGTCGACCCGTTCCACGTGGTGATCCTGCATTCGAGCTTCAGCGGCACGCAGTTTGTGCCCGAGATGGCTGTCATGCCGCAGGTCACCTGGGAGACCCAAGCCCATGGCGTGCGCACGATCTCGCTGCGCCCGCTGCCCGACGGGCGCACGCTGCGCCGCATCAGCGAGGCCGGCCTGCCCACGCTGCGCGTGATCCCCAGCCCCAAGCTGGGCCGCTTCGGGCGCGTCGAATCGCTGGGCTGGGTGCTGCCCATCGACGACCACCACTTTCGCATCTATGTGGTGGGCCGTGTGCGCGAGGCGGGCGAGCTCAAGCGCATGCGCACCCGCATGAACGGCAAGTTGTGGGAGGAGATGAGTGAGGCCGAACACCAGATGTACCCCAACGATGTCGAAGCCATGGTGGGGCAGGGTGTGATCGCCAAACACTCCGAAGAACACCTGGCCACCAGCGATGTCGGCATCGCCCTGCTGCGCCGCCTGCTGCTCAAGCAACTGGACATCGTGCGCGGTGGTGGCGACCCGGCGGGTGTGAGCTTTGATGCCGGCGCGCCGCCGGTGGTGTTTACCGCGGGGAATTTTGTGGAGCCAACGCTTCAGGCCTGAATGGGCGTGTGTCAGGGCAGCACCGCCCCCCCCATGCGCCCCAGGATCACCCCACTTCGCCCCGCCAGGTACGCCGAATTGGGCAGCTTCTCAAAGCGCTTGGGCGCGGGCAGCATCACGGCCAGGCGGGCGGCTTCCCAGGCGCTTAGGCTGGCGGCGCTCTTGCGAAAGTAGTGCTGCGCGGCCGCCTCGGCGCCAAACACGCCCTGACCCCATTCCACGCTGTTGAGGTAGATCTCCAGGATGCGGCGCTTGCTCAGAAACACCTCCAGCGCCACGGTCAGCACCGCCTCCTGGGCCTTGCGCGCGATGGTGCGCTCGCCCGACAGCAGCAGGTTCTTGGCCAATTGCTGCGTGATGGTGGAGCCACCCACCACCTTGACGGCACGCACCGCCTGCCCAGCGCGCGCCGTGGTGGACGCGCGCTCCTCGGCCCGGGCGTTGCGCTCCCAGGCTTTCTCGATGGCCGCCCAATCCATGCCGTCGTGCTGCACAAACCCGTCGTCTTCGCTCGAGATGACCGCGCGCTTGAGGTGGTCGGAGATGCGGTTGTAGGGCACCCACTGCTGGCGCCAGCGCAGTTGGCCACTGGCCTGCACGATGCGCCAGGCCTCGGAGCGCTGAAAACTGGTCGACTCCGGATCGACGACGGCCATCAGCGCAATGCGCAGGATGAAGAACAGCTGCAGGCCCAGTGCCGCCACCAGCACCAGCAGGGCCCAGCGCCACAGGGCTCGCGCCATGTCGTGGGTGTCCTCGTCCGCTGCGGCTCGATGCGCGTCAGCGCGAGCTGGCGCTCACCCGCGTTTCCAGGGTTTCGTCGCGCGTGAAGCGAAAGCGCGACACCACCAGGATCTGGTCGGCCTTGCTGCGCATGCCTTCGCTGAAATCACCAAAGGGGCCGGCGGCACGGGCGATGGCTTCGGCACGGCGGTCCAGGGTGCGGTTGCCCGAGCTTTCAACGATCTCGGTGGCCAGCACCCGGCCATCGTGGTTGACGGTGATGATCATGGTGAGTTCGCCATAGAGCTTCTTGCCACCGGCTTCGGGAAAGTTCTCGGTGCCCTTGTCTTCCACCTTGCGGCGCAGCGCGTCGTAGTAGATGGCGTACACCTCCTCGCGCGTGGCGGGGCTGACGTAGCGCCGCTTGGGCCGCGCGTTCTCGTCGTTGATGCGTTTCTCGATTTCGGCCAGCAGCTTGACGAGCTGGCGGCGCTTTTCCTCGCGGGCGGCGGCATCGGGGTCGGCGCTGGCCTGGCGCGGGTCGGTGGGCGGCAGCGCGGCCAATTGGCGGTTGACCTGCGCCAGCAGCAGGTTCTGTTGCGCCTCCATGGTCTCCAGCCGGCGCTGGGTTTCCTCGTAGGCCTCGCCGATGTCGGTGCGCTGCGCCGGCGCCAGCGGGCTGGTGGCGCGGCCGGCGTCGGCGCTGCCACCACCGGCCAGATTGGCCTGGGCAATGGCCTTGGCCTGATCGGGCCGCTCGTTGCTGCGCGCATTGACCAGGATGACTTCCAGCGGGGTATCGGTGAACACCCGGTTGAAGGCTTCCGGGTCCACAAAGCGCACCGTGAGCAGCGCCGCGTGGACCGCGACGGACACGCCCAACGCCACCTGCAGGCTGCTCAGATCGCGAAGGAAGGCGCGGACGTTCACGATCCGGGATTATCGGGGGCCACAGCGTGGGCGGCTGCGGGTTCTGCTGCGGCGTCGGCATCGGAGACATCCACTGCAAGTGCAATCGGTCCAGCGGTGGTGACGTCGCCGTCATCGCCTTCGTCGAGTGCTTCGCTGCCTCCTGCATCGCCCGCCGCCGCTGCTTGCGCCGCGTGCAGCACGCCCGCCACCGTGCCGCTCACGTCCAGGGTCATCAGGTCGATGGTGCCCAGGCGCACGTTCACCTGTGTGCCCCGCGGCAGGTCCTGCGCGCCCATCACGGGCAGCACCAGCGCCAGGCGGTCGGCACGCACCAGGCCTTCGCGCAGCACGGTGCAGGGGATCTCGTGCAGGTTGTTCTGCTGCACAAAGCGCAAGGTCCAGAAACGCTCGATGCTGCCCTGCCACTGGTTGTAGGCCGTGTAGGCCGCATCGAAGGCGCTCACCACGGCCATCAGCGCCGCATCCTTGGGCTTGAAGG
>CAYNWR010000427.1:0-2752 GCA_964400915.1 uncultured Burkholderiaceae bacterium | reverse complement strand
TGCTCAAGGGCCGCAATTTCGGCAAGCAACTGGTCAAGCTGATCTGAGCGGGTTGCAACGGGCCTGACGAGGATCGACCAGGCTCGAAACGATGCCCCGCACCCGACCAAAGGAAGCCACCATGCCCGACCCCATCCTGCACCACTACGCGTCGTCGCCGTTCTCCGAAAAGCTTCGGCTCATGCTGGGATTCAAGGCAATCGCCTGGCGCTCGGTCAAGGTGCCCAACATGATGCCCAAGCCCGATGTGGTGGCCCTCACGGGCGGCTACCGCAAGACACCCGTCCTGCAGATCGGCTCGCATGTCTATTGCGACACGGCCCTGATCGCCGACGTGCTGGAGCATCTGGTGCCCAGCCCAACGCTCTATCCAGCCGGCCGCAAGGGCCTTGCCCGCACGGTGGCGCAGTGGGCCGATGAGCGCCTGTTCTGGGCCGCGATGGGCTACAACTTTCATCCCAAGGGCGCTGCCCAGTTGTTTGGCGGTGCTGCCGACGCCCCCCCCGAAACCTGGGGCCCGGTGGCCAAGGTTTTTGCCGACGACCGCGCCAAGATGCGGGTGAGCGTGCCGCGCCTGCCCTGGTCCGACGCCTGCGCCGCGTACAAAAGCTACCTGCGACGCCTGTCGAACATGCTGGACGATGGCAATGCCTTCCTGTTGGGCGATGCGCCCAGCATTGCAGATTTTTCCGCCTACCACAGCCTGTGGTTCACGCGCACGCAGGTGTCCAGCCTGTCATCCATTCTCGACGCCACCCCGCGTGTGCTGGCATGGATGGACCGGGTCGCGGCGTTCGCTGGCCCACAGGGCCATCCCATGGCCTCGGCTGACGCCATTGAAATCGCTCGCTCGTCACCGGCGGTCGGTGCGGTGCTCAGCGATGAGCCGTTTCAGGCGGAGCATGGCCTGGTCAAGGGAACCGAAGTGGCCATCACCAGCGACCATTTCGGGCCCGAACCCAGTGTGGGCGAACTCGTGGCCAGCACCCGCACGCACTACACGATCCGCCGCAGCGATGAGCGCGCAGGCCAGGTTCACGTGCACTTTCCCCGTGTGGGTTACGTGTTGCGGGCGGTGGACGCGGGTGCGCGATAGGCGGCATCGATCTCATTGAACAGCGGCTCTTCGTCGTCGTAGTCCACGTAGGGGCCGGTGCCGCTGTGTTCGGCCGCAGATGCTGGAATGAACTGCCCGGTGCGCACATCGAACACACACACCTCGCCGTCCTCGATCACGTAGTGCCAGCCGTGAAGGGATAGTTCGCGCCGCTCGACGCGGGGCCGAACCATGGGGTAGGCCATCAGGCGTTCGAGCTGCAGGATGATGGCGCGCTGTTCCGTGCGGCGCAGGGCCTCGGGACTGGCAACGACCGGCAAGGCCGCCTCGCGCAGGAGGTCCAGCCAGGCCGGCAGGTGGCGCGCTTCGGGTGAGATCTCCTCATACAAGGCGCGCATCGCACCACAATGCGTGTGACCGCAGACCACGATGCGGCGTACCTTGAGATTGAGCACGGCGAACTCGATGGCCGCAGCGGTTCCGTGGTGGCCATGGGATCCATCCCAAGGTGGAACGATCGCCCCGACGTTGCGCACGATAAAAAGATCGCCCGGACCGGCACCGGTGAGCAGGTAGGGCACCAGGCGCGAATCCGAACACCCGATGAACAGGGTGCTTGGGTGCTGCCCCTGGGCCACCAGATCCTGAAAGCGCTGCTGGTGCCGTGGAAAGTAGTCGCTGTGAAACTGCTGCAGGCGTTGAAGGAGTTCGTCGGACATTGCACCTCGGCCACCGGGCGGTTCAAGCGTCGGCGGGTGTCAGCCCCAAGGCATCCACGCCCTCCAGGTCCGCGTCCTGCATCAGGGCTTGCAGGTATTGGCGAACCGCGGTTGTCCATGCCCTTTGGCGCAGTTGGGCGCGCACGCTGCTTTCAGCGTCCTCGAAGCACGGTGGAGGAGGGAAGTCCTGCTCGACGAGGTCCACGATGTGCAGACCAAATCGACTGTGAACAAGGCGCGGCACCACGCCAGGGACAAGCGCCTCGTCGAAAACCGCGCGGGCGAACTCGGGCGCGCATTCCGCTGGTGTCAACCAGCCCAGTTCGCCGCCGTGGACCCCACTCGGGCAGTTGGACCATTTCTGAGCGGCAAGCGCAAAGGCCTGGGTGCCCGTCGTCGCCGATGCGGCGCCCCCCAATGCCAGATCGCGCAGAATGCCTTCGGCATGTGCCCGCAATCGCAGGATATCGGCGCCCGGCGTGACCGCAAACAGGATGTGGCGCAGGTGCACCCGTCGCGAAGGTCCGTAGGCCGTCGGCTGGTTGGCGAAATGGCGCAGACACTCGGCGCGGGTCGGCTCGGTGGGTTGGACCTGTTGCGACAGCAAGGCATCGACCGCTTCCGAGGCGCATTCACTCAGGATGCCGTGGCGCGACAGCGGCTCGGGTTCGCGCAGCAGCCCGTTTCGAACGGCCGCCTGCCGCAGCAGCTCGCAGCAGGCCCGCTGGCACAAGGTCTCATCGTCAACGCTTTCCCCCGGCGCGGTCAGCTCGACGCCATTGATGCAGGCCCGCGCCGCCACTCGATCCGAATGCGAGTTGGTATTCATCGTGTCGACCTCCGCTGCGACAGCACTGGCTCTGTCGGCAGGTTCAGGCGGCGCGAGCGCACGAGCTGATAGGGACGCAACACATAGGCGATGGACGCCAGGCCGCTCCACACGTGGACCAGACGGCTGAAGGGAAACAAGAGAAAA
>CAYNWR010000426.1:0-2754 GCA_964400915.1 uncultured Burkholderiaceae bacterium | reverse complement strand
GACGGGTGAGCCCTACCAGGCCTGGCTGCTCAAGGCCGAAGTCGAGCATCTGCGCTTGATGCGCGATGCCGGATTCCTGGCGAAGTAACCCGAGGTCGCGATGGAAGAAAAACAAGGAGACGGCGGACACATCCAGACGCGCAAACTCGAAATCGTGGTTGCGCTCTTCTTCGCAGTGGTCGGCGCCATCGTGATCTACGACAGCGTCCGCGTGGGGTTCAAGTGGGCCAGCGACGGCCCGCAAGCGGGGTATTTTCCATTTCGCATCGGCCTCATCCTGATGGCCGGTGCGGTGTGGGTCATCGTCCAGACCCTGCGTGGCTGGGCCAAGGACGGTGGCCGCGGCGTTTTTGCCGAGGACGATGCGTTCCGCCTGGTCCTGAAAATGCTCATCCCCTGCATCGTGTACGCCGGTGCGGTGATGACCTTGGGCCTCTATGTCTCTTCGATCGTCTTCATCGCGGCTTTCATGATCTGGCAAGGCAAGTACGCGGCCTGGAAAGCCTTTGCCACGGGGTTCGGGGTTGCCATCTTCCTGTTCATGATGTTCGAAATCTGGTTCCTCGTGCCGTTGCCCAAGGGTCCGATTGAGCAATTGCTGGGGTATTGAGCCATGGAAGAACTCGGCAATTTGATGGGCGGCTTCGCCGTCGCCCTGAGTTTTCAGAATTTCCTCTTCATGCTGGTCGGGATCCTGCTGGGCATCCTGATCGGTGTGTTGCCGGGCTTGGGCGGCGCCAATGGTGTCGCCATCCTGTTGCCCCTGACCTTCAGCATGTCGCCCACGTCGGCCATCATCATGCTGTCGTGTATCTACTGGGGTGCCTTGTTCGGTGGGGCGATCACGTCGATCCTGTTCAACATCCCCGGCGAACCCTGGTCGGTTGCCACCACGTTTGACGGGTATCCCATGGCGCAGCAGGGTCGTGCGGCCCACGCGCTCACAGCCGCCTTCACCTCATCGTTTGTCGGCGCCCTGGTCGCCGTGCTGATGGTGACGTTTCTTGCACCGCTGGTTGCCAAGTTCGCACTCAAGTTCGGACCCCCCGAGTTCTTTGCCGTGCAATTGCTGACCTTCTGCAGCTTTGTGGGCATGAGCAAGGAGCCACCGGTCAAGACACTGCTGGCGATGATGCTGGGGTTCGCCCTTGCGGCCGTCGGTCTCGACAGTGTGACCGGCACCTTGCGCATGACCTTTGGCCAGGAAAGCCTGCTGCAGGGATTCGACTTCCTGGTTGCGGTCATTGGCCTGTTCGGCATTGGCGAAATCCTCCTGACCATGGAAGAGGGCCTGGCCTTCAAGGGCAAGGGCGGGCGCATCAGCCTGCGCGACGTGCTGGAAACCTGGAAGGAACTGCCGCGGTACTGGGCCACGTCAATCCGTGCCTGCCTGATCGGCTGCTGGATGGGCATCACCCCTGGTGGTGCAACCCCAGCGTCGTTCATGAGCTACGGCATGGCCAAGCGCATCTCCAAGACGCCCGATGAGTTTGGCAAGGGCAAGATCGAAGGTGTGGTGGCACCCGAAACGGCCGCGCATGCCGCCGGAACCAGCGCCTTGCTGCCGATGCTGACCCTGGGTATTCCGGGCTCGCCAACGGCCGCTGTATTGCTGGGTGGCCTGCTGATCTGGGGTCTTCAGCCGGGGCCCTTGCTGTTCACCGAGCAGAAGGATTTTGTCTGGGGTCTGATCGCCTCCATGTACCTGGGCAACATTGTCGGTCTGGTGGTGGTGCTGAGCACCGTTCCCTGGTGGGCGGCCATCTTGCGGATCCCGTTCTCGATCATTGCGCCGGTGATCGTGGTCATCTGTGCGGTGGGTGCCTACACGGTGCACAACAAGCTGCTGGACGTCGGCATGATGATTGTCTTTGGTGTGCTGGGGTATGCCTTCAAGAAGTTGAAGTACCCCCTGGCGCCTTTGGTCCTGGCCCTGGTGCTGGGCGACATGGCCGAATCGAGCTTCCGCCAGTCGATGTTGGTCTCCAATGGCTCTCTGACCGTGTTCTGGTCCAACCCGCTGGTGGGCAGCATCGCCACGCTGGCCATGGTCATCCTGTGCTGGCCCTTGATCGGCATGATCCGGGGCAAGAAGGGCGCGGCCACCTGAGTAGCGATCGCCCACCGGCACTTGTTTGCTATCGATTTTGATGGTGTCTCCGCTGGCGCGCTGCGCCAACGGACCCGACCGATGTTGCTCCGGCGGTTCAGGCGCCCAGTTGGTAGAACGAACGCACGCTTTCCCAGGCGGCGTTCGGATCGTCCACATAGGCGAGCAAATCGAGATCGCGCGCTCCGATGGTGCCGGCCTCCACCAGCGCTTCGAAATTCATCAGGCGTTGCCAATAGTCGCTTCCGAACAGGATGATCGGCACGGGCTTGGCCTTTTGGGTTTGCACCAGGGTAATCACTTCGAACAACTCGTCCAGCGTGCCAAAACCGCCGGGGAAGGCCACCAGCGCCTTGGCGCGCATCATGAAGTGCATCTTGCGCAGCGCGAAGTAGTGGAACTTGTAGCTCAACGTGGGCGTGATGAAGCGGTTGCCGCTTTGCTCGTGTGGCAGGGTGATGTTCAGGCCGATGTTGGGTGCGCCTTCGTCGTGTGCGCCTCGGTTGGCGGCTTCCATGATGCCGGGGCCGCCGCCGGTGCAGATGTGGATGCGGTTGGCGGGTTCCTGGGCGTTGCTGTAGCGCGCCACCAGGCGCGCGAACTGGCGAGCCTGCTCGTAGTAGCGGGCGTTGCGCGCGGCACGT
>CAYNWR010000425.1:0-2756 GCA_964400915.1 uncultured Burkholderiaceae bacterium | reverse complement strand
TACGACCTGTATTCGTTCAAGGTGCTGCCGCTGCTGGGCAAGTGGGTGGCCCGCGACGAATCCAGCTATCGCTACCTGGCCGAATCGATCCGCATGCATCCGGGGCAGGACGAACTCAAGACCCTGATGCACAAATGTGGTTTTGGTCATGTGGATTTTCACAACCTCACCGGCGGGGTGGTGGCATTGCATGTTGGAATCCGCTGTTGATGGCGAAACGGCCTGGATGGTTTGGGTGACTTGATCGTTGTTGCAGGAGGCAATATGAAATTGTTGGCATGTGGTTTGGCCCTGGTGATGAGCCTGGCTCTGGCGAGCGACGCTTTGGCGGCCAAGCGGCTGGGCGGTGGCCAATCCGTTGGCAAGCAGTCGAGCAATGTGACCAAGCGCGAGGCGCCACCGGCCAACAACGTCAATGCGCCTGCGCAGAGCACAGCCAATGCGGCGCCCGGCGCAGCGACACCGGCCGCTGCGGCTGCGGCCAAACCTGCAACCGCTGCGCCGGCTGCGCAACCGGCAGCGCCCAAGAAGCCTTGGGGTGCGATGCTCGGTGGCCTGGCCGCAGGCTTGGGCCTGGCCTGGCTGGCCCATTCGCTGGGCTTTGGCGAGGCTTTCGGACAAATGCTGATGTTCGGTCTGCTGGCCCTGGCCATCATGGTGGCCGTCGGCTGGTTCATGCGCCGACGTCAGGCCGGCGCTGCCTCCGGTGCGACGTCCGGTGCGCCCTACGCGTTTGGAACGGCTGGCGCCGGTGCGGGGACCCTCACACCCGCACCCAACAACTACCGGCCCGAAAACGTCGGCAACGACGCCTCCGCACGTCCCTTCGAGCGGCAGAGCATCCAGGGCGAACTGGAGCCGGTCACCACGGCCGGCCGCGCTGGTGGCATCGTCATCGGATCGGCACTGGGTTCATCGTCGTCTGGTCGCTGGATGATCCCCGATGGATTCGACACCCCTGGATTCCTCTCGGCGGCCAAGGCGAACTTCGTGAGCCTGCAGGCTGCCTGGGACCGTTCGGACATCCCGGGCCTGCGCGTGATGATGACCGACGAGATGCTCAAGGAAATGCAGGTTCAACTGCGCGAGCGCGACATGCACACGGGTGGCAAGGTCAACCAGACCGATGTGGTGATGCTCGATGCCCAACTGCTGGGTATTGAAGATCTGGGCGATGACTACATGGCCAGCGTTGAGTTCTCCGGAATGATCCGCGAGGAACCCTCCGCCGGGCCCAGCCCGTTCCGCGAGGTCTGGAACATGACCAAGCCGAAGAACGGCACGAGCGGCTGGCTGGTGGCGGGCGTTCAGGCGCTGCAGTAGTCCTCAGGGCTTCAAGGCTCTGGGCCCCAGCCTGGTGGATGCGCTGGCCGGCCCGGGGCTGATTGGGGGCCAGCTTCGGTCCAGGCGCTGGTCTGAGCACCCATCGATGCATCCGACCAGAAGGTTTTTGCTGATCGGTTGAGGTCGCCGTTCGGCCGTCGGCGAGTCTTTGCGGGAATAATCCGTCGCCATGCATCAACCGCCGCTTGTCAGCCATCTCCAGAGCTTGTTTGCGCCAGGTGGGCCCCTGGCTGCCTGGCCCGCCTGGATGGTTCAGGAGATCCAGCGGCGGCTTGTGGGGGTGGTCAATCACGTCGTGATGAACGAGCCCGAAGCCATGCGGCGTCTGGCTCGTCAGGCGGAGCGTGTGCTGCGTGTGCACCTGCCGGGCATGGAGTGGGTCGTTCGCATCACGCCGGCCGGTTTGTTCGATCTGGCGCCAGCCACCGAGTCGGTTGATCTTGTCGTGCAGGCAGGCGCCGGTGAAGGCCTTGCCGGATGGTTGGCGCTGGTGCAGGCGGTGGCCCAGGGCGAGCGACCCTCGGTGCATGTCGAAGGGGACGTGCTGCTGGCGGCCGAAATCGCCTGGGTGGTCGATCACGTGGTCTGGGATGTGGAGGCCGACCTGGCCCGGTTGGTCGGCGACGAGGCTGCTCACACGCTGGGCGCCGTCGCGCGCCGTGCCCTGGACGCCTTGCGAGGACTGGTCGGGCGCGCGCCACCGGGGAGTGGCGTGTCATGACCCGGGTGCTGCGCACCGGATTCATCGTCTGGATTGTGTTTCGCTATGGCCTGGACGAATTGGTCCTGCGCAGCATCAGCCGCCCATGGGTCAAGGGGCTGGCGGCGCTGTTGAGCATCGGGCGCAGCCTGAACTCGCCACGGGGCATTCGTTTGCGCGAAGCACTTGAACGGCTGGGGCCGATCTTCGTGAAATTCGGGCAGGTGCTGTCCACACGCCGCGATCTTTTGCCGCCAGACATCGCGGACGAACTGGCCCGGCTGCAGGATCGCGTGCCACCCTTTGCGTCCAGTGTTGCCATCTCAAGCATCGAGCGCGCGTTTCGACGGCCCTTGCGCGAGGTGTTTGATTCGTTTGACGAGACCCCTATCGCCAGCGCCTCGATCGCCCAGGTTCACTTTGCGAGCCTGAAGGACAGCGCTGGAACGGTGCGTGAGGTGGCCGTGAAGGTGCTGCGGCCTGGCATGCACACGGTGATCGACAAGGATCTGTCGCTCATGCGCACCCTGGCCGGCTGGTTGGAGAGTCTGTCGGCCGATGGCAAACGTTTGCGACCGCGCGAGGTGGTGGCCGAGTTCGACAACTACCTGCACGACGAACTCGACCTGGTGCGCGAGGCGGCGAATGCAGCGCAGCTGCGCCGAAACATGCAGGACCTGGGCCTGATCATGGTGCCCGAGATGGTCTGGGA
>CAYNWR010000424.1:0-2764 GCA_964400915.1 uncultured Burkholderiaceae bacterium | reverse complement strand
CCCGGCGTGCTCATCGGCCCGGCCCAGATGGCCACCGTGCATGCCTACGCGGTGCGGCGCAAGTACCCGAAGTACGAGCGCGCGAAACTCAAGGAAGTGTTGTTGTCGTTCTGGGTCTCGATTCCCGCGCTGATGACGCCGTTCATCATCATTGGCGGCAAGGTCTTCGGCTGGTTCACGGCCACCGAATCGGCGGCCATTGCCGTGCTTTATGCCGGTTTTCTGACCATGGTGGTCTACCGGGAAATGGGCCTCAAGGGCCTGGGCAGTTCGCTGCTGGACACCGGCAAGCTCGCTGCCGTCGCGCTGTTCTGCGTGGGCACGGCCAGTGCGTTCGGGTGGCTGCTGGCCTACTACCAGATTCCCAAGATGCTGCTGGCTGGTGTGGGCGACTGGGGCATGGGCCCGATGACCACCGGCTTTTTCATCGCCTTCGTGTTTCTGGTGGTCGGCTGCTTTCTTGACGCGATCCCGGCGATCATCATCGTCGGAACCATCCTGCAGCCGCTGGCGCAGAAAGTGGGCATCGACTCGGTGCATTTCGCGATGATCGGCATCGTCTCCCTGGCCTTCGGTCTGGTCACCCCACCCTATGGCCTGTGCCTGCTGGTTGCGTGTTCCGTGGCAAAGATTCGCATCGGCGACGCCATCAAGGACACGATGATCATGCTGATCCCGATGCTGCTGGTGCTGGCAGGTGTGATCATCTGGCCCGGTGTGTCCCTGTTCCTGCCGCGCCTGTTTCCACCTGGAACACTATAATAAATATAGCTATTACGCAAGGCGGTGCGCTCGATACCGCCTGAATTCATCATCAATTGTCATCGCGGGGCGGTCCACCAGGCTCACCCCCGCCAGGGTGAGTCGATCGCTGCCGATGCGCCGCGCGCGACGGGCGATGTGCGGCAAATGGGAGTGCCGCAGGGCCCCGTCAGCGCGGAACGATCTGCAGGTTGTTGAGCTTTTCCTGCGCCTCGACCAGCGACGGCACCAGTTTGTTGCCGAAACCCAGGGCACAGGCCATGGTGAGCGACTGGTGTGTGGCCTCGCCCATCACCGAGGGGATCGCGTGGTTTTCGGCCAGGTGGGTGTAGTAGCGCACGTCCTTGCGCGCGTTGTTCAGCTCGAACTTCATGCCGTCCAGGGTGCCATCCAGCGTCTTGCCCATGATCTGCAACAGCGCCGAATTGGCCGGTCCTTGTGACATCAGCGCGATCAGCTTCTTCAGGTCGACGCCGGACTTCTTGCCCACCGCAAAGGCCTCTGCCATGGCATTGCACGAGGCCTGGACGATGAAGTTGTTCAGCAGCTTCATGGTGTGGCCCGAGCCTGGCGGCCCCATGTGGAAAACGTTTTCGGCGAAAGCCTTGAGCACCGGCTCCAGGCGCGCAAAGTCCGGATCGGCCGCACCCACCATCACGTTGAGCTTGCCTGCCTCGGCCTCCACGGGTGTGCGCGACAAGGGTGCATCGATGTAGGTCACGCCCTTGGGCGCGCAGATCTCGCGCATGCGCGCCGTGGAGTCGGGCTCGGCGGTGGAGCAGTCGACGATCACCAGGCCCTCTCGTGCGCCCGCCAGAAGCCCCGTGGGGCCTGCCACCACAGCCTCCACCTGGGGGGACCCCGTGACACACATGAAAACGATCTCACTGCCTGCAGCCAGTTCGGCAAAGCCAGGCGCCTGGGTGGCGCCAGCGGCCAGCAGGTCGGCGACCCGCTCGCGGTTGCGGTGCACGGTCAGGGCCACCGCGTGCCCCTTGGCCAGCAGGTTCTTGGCCATGCCGTGTCCCATCAAACCCGATGCGCCCACAAATCCAATCGATGCCATGAATTGCTCTCCTCGTTGCGACGACCCAGTCGTCATCTTGTCAAACAAGTTGGCAATTATCACCCGCCGAGGAATTCGTCGCGACGGCAGGTCAGCACCAGGGTGTCGCGCCAGCATTGCGCCGGATCGTCGGCGTCTGGCTGGATGGGGGTGGATTCGTGGATCACGCGTTCGTCGTCCAGCAGCAGGACCGACCAGGGTTCGCTCAGGGTGAAGCGCTGACCCATCGGGCCCTTGGCATCAAAGACCCGCGTCTCGCCGCCGCGGATCTGATGGCGAGAAACGAGAAACACGGCCACCAGGTCAACACCGTCACGGTGCGCGCCTTCGGGCGTCGGGCGCCCAATGCCATCGGCCGTGTCGATGCGGAACTGGTGGGCCTCGACAAACCAGGTTCGCGCCCCTCGCAAGCCGGTGGCCGCACCGGCAACCGCACGCAACAAGGCTGCCCACCCGGCTTGTTCAATGGTCTGCGCCTCGACGGGCTCAAACCAGCGGCGCATGCCACCGTGCAATGCGTTGTATTCCAGGGGTTGCCAGTGCGCGCGATGCTCGGCCAGGGCCAGCCCATCGGCCGACACGATGTGACTCGAATGCCGGCGCTTGCGGTAGCGTCCACCGTCCTTGAGGTATTGGTCGGGTGCCAGGCGATTCCAGCTGGGCACCAGGGCCGCAAGCTGCGCAGCGGAGACACCCGCCCACGACTGGACGGTCTGGGCATCGAGCACGGCGAATCCCTGGGCACGCATCGTTGACGGCAAATCGGCCAGCGGGGTCTTGGGGGGTGCAAAAGGCGTCATGGCAAGGCATTGGGGCGCAACAGCAACAAAAAAGCCATGTTCACTTGCTTCTTTTTCAAGAGCATGAACATGGCTTCAAATATGGCGGAGTGGACGGGACTCGAACCCGCGACCCCCGGCGTGACAGGCCGGTATT
>CAYNWR010000423.1:0-2777 GCA_964400915.1 uncultured Burkholderiaceae bacterium | reverse complement strand
GCATAGTTGCTGGTGTGCACCTTCATCAGCAACGCGGTCTTGGGGCCGATGGCCTCGGCGAAATCCTTCAGGTGGGTGCGGTTGGTGGTGCCCACCTCCACCAGGCGGCAGCCCGCGCGCCGCATGATGTCGGGGATGCGGAAGGCGCCACCGATCTCGATGAGTTCGCCCCGCGAGACGATGGCCTCCTTGCCCGATCCCAACGCAGCCAGCGTCAGCAACACGGCGGCCGCGTTGTTGTTGACGACGGTGGCTGCCTGCGCGCCGGTGAATTCGCGCAAGAGATCGACCACATGGTCGTCGCGGTCGCCTCGCGCGCCGCCGCCCAGATCGAACTCCAGGTTGATGAATCCCTGCATCGCAAGGCTGGCCGCCTCGATTGCTTCGGGTGCCAGCACCGCGCGGCCCAGGTTGGTGTGCAGCACCGTACCCGTGAGGTTGAACACGCGCCGCATCGACGGGGCCGCCCGTTGCGCGAGGGTCGACGTGCAGGCCTGATCAAAGGCGGCGGGATCGAAGGGACCCTGGACGCCCGGCCCCTCCGCTGGGTGCCGCGCTGCCTGGTCGGCGAAGGTGGGCTGGGCCGTCATGCTGCCGGCAGCGGCACGCCACTGCGCCAACACCTCGCGGGCTGCTGCCACCGTGGCGCTGCGCCCATGCTGCGCGGCCAGATCCAGCAGTACCGGTCGGCTCAGCAGAACATCCAGCGCAGGGGGGCGGTTGTCAGGAGACTTCATAATTGATAGCAAACAATCAAGAATGGATGCTCGCTACGGTCCAATATTCAAGAAAGTTGGTCCGAAAACATTGGAACCGGACCCTCAAGGCTGGCGGAGGTGCGTGGGAGTCGAACCCACCTGGGACCACAGGGCAGCCCCACCTGGTTTTGCAGACCAGACGCCCCACCGGGAGTCGATCCACCTCCATGGCTCGATTGTGGCAGGCGCGGCCAACAAGCGCGGCCATCAAGTGCGGCCAGCCACCGCAGCCCGCAACACCAGCCGTCAGCCCTCAAACAACTTGCGCGGATCGCGCTTGAAGTGACGACCCACGGTGTCGCGCTCCGTCAGACCGACGCGATCGAAGAATTCCACCAACGGAAGCGACAGGTGCCGGCTCATGCCGGTTTTCTCGCGCAGGTCCTTCACGTTCAGGCGCCGGTTCGTGTCTGCCTTGGCCAAGGCTTCGGCGGCCTGCGCCAGTTGCAACAGGTGCGGCAATTGGATGAAGTAATCGTTGCCGACGGCCCGCACCTTGCCCATGCGCTCCAGACGCTGCAGCGTGCGCAGCACCTGATCGCGCCGCAGGCTGCGGTCGCGCATCAGGATGTCGTCGAGCCGGGGCGGGTGGATGCCGCCTTCGTCCAGCATCGGCTTGATGCGCTCCCAGATGGCCTTCTCTGCGCCTTGCAGGCTGACGCTGTGGCCTGGCAGGCTGATGTGAGGTCCGGCGCGCTTGAGCTGGCCGGCCTTGATGCGGCCATCCAGCCAGGCCTGGAAGATCGCGGTGGCCGGTCGCTCGCGGATCGCGCGCACAAGCTGGTCGAAGCTGACGCCGGGGCTGTCGGGCGTCTTCTGGTGAAAACGCGCCAGGTGTTCGTCGATGCGGGTGGCGCAACGATCAAGTTGCCCGTCTGCAAATGCCAGCTGGCGGTGGTCGTGTGCGACAAGCTGATGCGCCACCTGGGCCAGCACCTGCTGCATCTGCGGGGGCGCCAGGTTGCGCAGCACCGCAAACTGCGCCAGGTCGACGCCATGTTTTTCTTCGAGCGCCAGCGCCGCAGCCAGGGCCTCGGTCGCGCTTGGCCGGTCCAGCGCCTGCAACAGCGCCAGGCGCTGCGCCTTGTGTCGGCGCGAACCGGGTGCATAGATGTCCACCACCTGCCCGCCGCCCAGTGTGCGCGTGGCCGACTGATCGCGCACGATGATGCGGTCGCCAGCCAGGGCTGAAATCGGCCGCTCGGTCTCGATCTGCACATAGGCCGATGCGCCGGGCTTGAGTTGCGGAGCCTCCAGCAAGGCGATGCGCGCGGGCACGTCGCAGGCGCCCAGGTGAAGATGCACCGGCGTCCAATGGTCCATGGCCTTGGCCTCGGCGCCCAGCAGGTGCAGGCGGGCGTCGATGCGCCGCGTGGGCACGTGCAACGCCGGCGCCACGATCCAGTCGCCCCGCTGCACCTCGTCTTTTTCAATCCCTGCGAGGTTCAGGGCCAGGCGTTGGCCACGCTCGCCGACATCCGCCCGGCGGTTCTGGGCGTGCAGTCCGCGCACACGCACCGCCTGGCCACCGGGGCTGACCAGCAACCGGTCGTCGACTGCGACGCGGCCGGCAATGGCCGTGCCAGTGACCACCGTCCCGACGCCGGGCAGCGCAAAACTTCGGTCGACGCTCAGCCGAAAACCGCCTTCGGCCGGCGCTGGGGCGGCGCGGCCCGGAGCCTGGCGCAATTGGGCCAGCAGTTCCTGCAGGCCCGCGCCCGTGCGCGAAGACACCGGCACGATGGGCGCGCCGGACAGGCCCGTGGGTGCGAGCAGCCTTCGGATGTCGTCACTCAGTTCGGCAATGCGCTCGGGCGTGGCCAGGTCGCTTTTGCTCAGCGCCACCACGCCACGGGTGAGGGCCAGCAGGTCGACGATGGCCAGATGCTCCAGGGTCTGGGGCATCGGGCCGTCATCGGCCGCAATCACCAGCAGCACCACATCGATGCCGGTGGCGCCGGCCAGCATGTTGCGCACCAGGCGCTCGTGCCCTGGCACGTCGACAAAACCGATCGTTTC
>CAYNWR010000422.1:0-2778 GCA_964400915.1 uncultured Burkholderiaceae bacterium | reverse complement strand
CGTTCATCATCACGAACATGGCCTGCATGCCCTTGTTGGGCTGGCCGACCATCCAGCCCTTGGCTTGTTCCAGCACCATCTGGCAGGTGGCGTTGCCGTGGATGCCCATCTTGTGTTCCAGGCCGGCGCAATGGATGGTGTTGCGCTCGCCAGGCGAGCCGTCGGCTGCCGGAATGAACTTGGGCACGATGAAGAGGCTCACGCCCTTGATGCCCGGCGGCGCATCGGTCAGGCGCGCCAGGACCAGGTGAACGATGTTTTCGGTCAGATCGTGTTCGCCCGCGCTGATGAAGATCTTGGTGCCGGTGATGCGGTAGCTGCCGTCCGGCATGGCTTCGGCCTTGCTGCGCATCAGGCCCAGATCGGTGCCGCAATGCGGTTCGGTCAGGCACATGGTGCCCGTCCATTGGCCGGCGGTCATCTTGGGCAGGTAGACGGCCTTTTGTTCATCGGTGCCGTAGGTGGCCAGTGCGGCATAGGCGCCATGCGTCAGGCCGGGGTACATCGTCCAGGCCTGATTGGCGCTATTGAGCATTTCATAGAAGCACTGGTTGACCACCAGGGGCAGCCCCTGGCCACCGTAGGCCGGATCGCAGGCCAGCGCGGGCCAGCCGCCTTCGACGAACTTGGCGTAGGCCTCCTTGAAACCCGTGGGTGTGGACACGGCATGGGTCGCCTGGTCGAGCCGGCATCCCTCGGTGTCGCCGGCGCGGTTCAAGGGGAAGGTGACTTCTGCCGCGAACTTCCCGCCTTCTTCCAGCACGGAATTGATGGTGTCGGCGTCCACATCCGCGTAACGCGGGATGGTCTTGAACTCATCGCTGACATGAAGCAGCTCGTGCATGACGAACTGCATGTCGCGCAGAGGCGGGGTGTAACTGGGCATGGTGTCACTCCTTGGAAATGGTTTTGGACCGGGCGCCCGCCCGGCGCGGCCGGGCGTTCGAAGGGGATTGGGCAGGGGCACGTGGCGGGGTGTCGTGGGCTTGCGCAGGAACACGTTGCGCCAGCACGTTGTCGAAGCCGCGCACGGCGCGATCCAAGGCCCCCGGCAACTTGAGAAAGCGCGCTTCGTAGTGCAGGGCCAGGATCAGGCCGTGCAGCTCAAACATCAACTGGTCGACGTCGGTGTCGGCGCGCAGGTGACCCACCTCGAGTGCCAGCTGCACCGCGCGGCGCATGGCCCCGAGCCAGGTGCGCACCGAACTGACCAGGGCGTCGCGCACCGGGCCGGGCCGGTCGTCAAACTCGACCGCCCCGCCGATGTACAGGCAGCCGGAATCGATCTCGAAGGACGTTCGCTTCATCCAGTTGCCAAACAGTGCCTTCAGGCGCGGCAGGCCGCGCGGCGCCGACATGGCCGCCACAAACACTTCGGCTTCGAAGCGGGTGTGGTACTGGCGGATCACCGAGATCTGAAGCTCCTCGCGCGACCCGAAGTGGGCGAAGACGCCCGATTTGCTCATGCCCGTCACCTCGGCCAATGCGCCGATGCTCAGACCCTCCAGCCCAATCTGTGTGGCCAGACCCAGCGCTGCATCCACGATGGCCGCCTTGGTCTGGCGGCCCTTGGCGGGTGGGCGTGCACTGGGGCTGTGGTGGATGTCTTCGACGGACGACATGAGCAACTGGGCGCGGCGCGGCGGATGCGCAAAGAAACGAACGATCGTTCTATTTTGCGCGACACAATGACCGCCGTGTGACCAGCTCAGCGGTCTAGGGACACTTTTCTAAGCCAGGCTCGGGTTAACCCGAAAGGTGGGATCAAGCCGACGCCACGGCCACGCGGGCCCCTGGAGCCTGGGCGGCAGAACGCCGCGCCCGCGTCGTGCCCTTGCGCCCGATCAGAAAGGCCCGATGCGCCCGACCAGGCGTGTGTCGGCACCCTGGCGCTGCAACACCACGGCCTCGCCCGAAGCGGGAAAGACGCCCGTCAGGCCGGTGATGTGCACCTGGTGGGTGACGACGATCAGGTTTCCGGCACCCGAAAACGCCAGCAGTGCGCGGCGTGCTGCCTGGACATACCCGGCCTCATTGGCACGGTCATCGAAGAACGAATTGAATTCGGGACGAACCTCAACGGTCGCCAGATCCATCAGCCGGGCGGTCTCGACCGCCCGGCACCATTGGGACGACCAGACGGCGGCCACCGGCACCCGCCGGGCTCGCAGCGCTGCTCCCGCGCGCCGGGCCTGGCTCCGTCCCGCCTCATCCAGGTTGCGTTGTGTGGCGCAGTTGTCCAGCCGAAAGCCTGGTGGGTCGCCCGTCCCGGGCGCCTGGGCGTGCCGAAAAACGGCGATGGCCTCCCCGGCCCGCAAGGCGCGCCACGCCCGTTCGGACGCGCCTTCGGGACCATCCGACAAGGAGGATCCGGGTGCCACGCCGACATCGGAGCGCGGGGCCTGTCCAAAGGCGAGCGGGGGCAGGCCCAGCCATCCAGCGGCCGAGACGAACACGGCGGCTTCGAATCGGCGTCGCCGCACGGGCACTGACCTGCGCGAGTACCGCTCAGAGCTTGAACGGCACCACCAACTGGCGCTGCTCGCCCAGGCCATCGATGCCCAGGGTCATCACATCCCCCTTCTTCAGGTAGACCGGCGCGCTTTCACCCTTTTCATTCTTCATCCCCAGACCCACACCAGGGGGTGTGCCCGTGGTGATGACGTCGCCCGGCATCAGCGTCATGAACTCACTGACATAACTGACCAGCTTGGCGATGGTGAAGATCATGGTCTTGGTGTTGCCCGTCTGCATGCGCTTGCCGTTCACGTCGAGCCA
>CAYNWR010000421.1:0-2780 GCA_964400915.1 uncultured Burkholderiaceae bacterium | reverse complement strand
CTAGAGTGCCGGCCATGGACAAGACACTGATGGACGAACTGGCCGTGCGCCAGATGGTGGAGCGCTGGGCGGTGTGGCGCGATGCGGGCGACTGGCAGCGCTTTGCCACCGTGTGGCATCCCGAGGGTGTGATGATGGCCACCTGGTTCCAGGGTCCGTTTGCCGAGTTCATTCGCGTCACGCAGGAGGGCTGGGCCAAGGGCGTGAGCATCCTGCATTTCCTGGGCGGTTCGGCCATCGAGGTCGTGGGCGACCGTGCCATCGCACAGACCAAGATGACGATCAGCCAGCGCGGCATGGTCGAAGGTGCGTCCGGCCCGGTGCTGTGCGACGTGGTCTGCACCGGGCGCTTCTACGATTTCGTGGTGCGCCACGAGGGCGCCTGGAAACTGCTGCACCGCCAGCCCATCTACGAGAAGGACCGCATCGACCCGGTGGATTCGAGCGCCACGCTCAAGCTGGACGCCGATCTGCTGGCCACCTTCCCCGAAGGCTATCGGCACCTGGCCTACATCCAGACGCGCATCGGCTACCAGGTCAAGATGGACATGCCCATGCTCAAGGGTGCGCAGGTGCAGGCCTTGTACGGGCGCGGGCAACGCTGGCTGGCCGGCGGCGCGCTCGAGCGCTGAGGCGCCGGGCGCACGCGGTTGGCGATGCGGCGAACGCTGGCCATCCTTGTGCGCCGTTCGAACGACAGGAGGCAAGGTCATGGCAGGCACCGGCATCGATCCTGAGGTGTTGCGGGCCGAGCGCGAGCGCCTGGGCGCTGCCGTGGACGCGCTCAGTTCGGTTTTCGTGATCTTCGGTGACCCCATTGCCCATGTGCGTGCGCCGGTGGTTTGGTCGGCGCTGTTTCGCCGCCACGGCGTGAATGCGGTGTTCCTGCCCGCCCATGTGGCGCCCCAGGGGCTGGACGCCGCCATCGCGGGCATGAAGGCCTGGTCCAACCTGGGGGGCCTGATGTTCACCATGCCCCACAAGGTGGCCGCATTGCGCCACTGCGATGAATTGAGCGCGCGTGCGCAGCGCGTGGGTTCGATCAACCTGATGCGCCGCGCGCCCGACGGCCGCTGGCTGGGCGACAACGTCGACGGTGCCGGCTTCATCGCGGGGCTCAAGGCCGATGGTGTGGCCCTGGGGGGTGCCTGCGTGCATGTGCACGGCGCCGGCGGTGTGGGCCAGAACATTGCCTGGTCGCTCTCGGACGGGTCGCCCGCTCGCCTCACGATCTTCGATCTGGACACCCAGCGCGCCGTCGACCTGGCCGCGCGCATCCGGTCCCAGACCGGGTGTGATGCCATGGCGGGCCTGCCCGGCGATTGGGGGGCATGCACCCTGGCGATCAATGCCACGCCGCTGGGCCTGTCGCCGGACGATCCCATGCCCTTTGCCGTCGACGCGCTGCCGTCCCAAGCCTGGGTGGCCGATGTCATCATGGAGCCCATGCACACGGCCTTGCTGCGCGCGGCGCAGGCCCGTGGTCTGCGCACCCACCACGGTCGCAATCTGATGAATTTCGCGATGCCCCTGGCCGCACGTTTCTACGGTTTGCCGGGCAGCGCCGACTGGAACGGTGCGCCGCTGCAAAGCCCGCGATGAGATCCCCGTGAAGCCAGCCCTGTCCCTGCACCACCTGACGATGATCGAGGCGCATCCGCTCGATCTGATCGACGCGGCGGCGGCCGGCGGTTTCGAGTACTGCGGCCTGCGGCTCATGCCCCCGACGGCGGCCGATGCGGTGGTGGACGTGGTGGGTGATGCGTCGCTGCAGCGTGCGATCCGGGCGCGCCTGGACGACACGGGCGTGCGGGTGCTCGACATCGAGGCCTTCTGGCTGCAGCCGCAGACCGATGTGCGGGCCTGGGTGCCGGCGCTGGAGGTGGGTTGCGCCCTGGGCGCCACCCATGTGCTCTGTGTGGGCAACGATCCCGACGCCCAGCGGCAGGCCGAGCGGTTTGCGCAGATGTGCGACTGCGCCGCGGCCCTGGGGCTCAAGGTCACGCTGGAGTTCATCACCTTTTGTTCGTTGTCCAGCTTGCAGCAGGCTCATGACCTGGTGCAATCCTGTGGGCGTCCCAACGCGCAGTTGCTGATCGATGCACTGCATTTCTTTCGCTCGGGCGCGCAGCCCCAGGATCTGACGCAGCTGCCGCCGCAGTGCTTGCCACACGCACAGATCTGCGATGGGCGGGCGCTGGCGCCGGTGGGTGTGGATGCGCGCCGCCACGAAGCGCGTCGCGACCGCCTGTTGCCCGGCGACGGCGCCTTTGATCTGCGGGCCTGGGTGCAGGCGCTGCCAGCGGGCATTCCCATGAGCATCGAGGCGCCCACACTGGAGCTGGTGGGTCGCCCCTGGGCCGAACAGGCCCGTACCATTGCGCAGCGCACCCGCGCTTTCCTGGACAGTTGCCAGGTGCCCACGGGCCCCCGGGCATCGGAGACCGACACGTGATCAACAAGATTCGCAACACCGTGGCCGACGCGCTCGATGGCATCGCCGACGGCGCCACCGTCATGATCGGTGGCTTTGGAACCGCAGGCATCCCCAACGAACTGATCGATGGCTTGATCGCCCAGGGCGCCAAGGGGCTCACGGTGGTCAATAACAACGCCGGCAATGGCGACAGCGGCCTGGCCGCCTTGCTGGCCGCTGGCCGGGTGCGCAAGATCATCTGCAGCTTTCCGCGGCAGGTCGATTCGTGGCACTTCGACCGCCTCTACCGCGAAGGAAAGGTCGAGCTCGAGCTTGTGCCGCAGGGCAACCTGGCCGAGCGCAT
>CAYNWR010000420.1:0-2783 GCA_964400915.1 uncultured Burkholderiaceae bacterium | reverse complement strand
GTGGACGAACTTGCCGCGCGTTTTGCCGCAGGCGGCTTTGATCGCCTGTGTGTCTCACCGGGCCCGTGCTCGCCGGCTGAGGCGGGCATCTCGGTGGCCGCCATCCGGCACTTTGCAGGCAAGCTGCCCATCCTGGGGGTGTGCCTGGGACACCAGAGCATCGGAGCGGCCTTTGGCGGCGACATCGTGCGGGCCCACGAGTTGATGCACGGCAAGACCAGCGTCATCGAACACACCGGGCAGGGCGTTTTTGCGGGCCTGCCGCTGCGCTACACCGTCAACCGCTACCACTCCCTGGCCATCCGGCGCGAGACCTGTCCGCCTGTGCTGGAGGTCACGGCTTGGACGGACGATGGTGAAATCATGGGCGTTCGGCACCGCGAACTGGCGATCGAGGGGGTGCAATTCCATCCCGAATCGATCCTCACCGAGCACGGGCACGCGCTGCTGAAAAATTTCCTGGATATCAAAAACAATAGCAAATGGTGACCAAATGACGCTCGCTGACAGCTGATTTGACCGAAAATTCACCCGGCGAGTGCCATCCAGCAGCGTTGACCCTCCTTGCGAAAGAGCCCATGAACCCCAGCCCCATCGTCGATCTGCGCAGCGACACCGTGACTCAGCCCTCGTCCGGCATGCGCGCAGCGATGATGGCGGCGCCACTGGGCGACGATGTGTTCGGCGACGATCCCACCGTGAACCGCCTGCAGCAGTGGGTGGCCGACACCCTGGGCTTCGAGGCCGCGTTGTTCACCGCCACCGGCACCCAGAGCAACCTGTGCGCGATCCTCTCGCATTGCGCGCGCGGCGATGAGTACCTGGTGGGCCAGATGCAGCACTGCTACCGCTGGGAGGGGGGCGGGGCGGCCGTGTTCGGCAGTGTGCAGCCACAGCCGATTGCGCATGCGGACGACGGCAGCCTGCCCTTGGCAGAGATCGAGGCGGCCATCAAGCCCGACGATCCCCACTTTGCGCGCACGCGCCTGCTTGCGCTTGAAAACACCCTGGGTGGGGTGGTGATGGGGACGGATTACCTTCGCGCCGCCACCCAATTGGCGCA
Organism: uncultured Burkholderiaceae bacterium; assembly: GCA_964400915.1. GTDB lineage: Bacteria > Pseudomonadota > Gammaproteobacteria > Burkholderiales > Burkholderiaceae_C > CAYNWR01. The sequence goes on along the minus strand of CAYNWR010000420.1, from coordinate 1,720 downwards.
CAGCCGGGGCCTCGCGACCCACCTGGACGGCGCACGCCTGTACAACGCCGCGGTGGCCCTGGCCGAGCGCGAGTCGGCGGCCACGGGCAACAGCGGCACAAACGCAGTGGATGGGGCGCGATCGGCCGATCAAACCGAACAAACGGACGCTGGTCTGCCTGTGCGTGCGCACGTCCAGGCGCGGCGCCTGGCGCAGGGATTTGACAGCGTCTCGCTGTGCCTGAGCAAGGGCCTCGGCGCACCGGCTGGCTCCGTCCTGTGCGGTTCGCGTGACTTCATCGCGCGTGCGCGGCGCGTCCGCAAGATGGCTGGTGGCGCGATGCGGCAGGCTGGCGTGATCGCGGCCGCTGGCTTGTACGCACTGGAGCACCAGGTGGCCGACCTCGCGCGCGACCACGCCCTGGCGCGGCGCCTTGCACAAGGACTGGCCGACCTGCCCGGTGTGCGGGTGCAGGCGCCACAAAGCAACATCGTGTTCGTCGACCTGGACGAACCGGCCCGTTCGCGCGCAAGTGGCCTGCTCGACCACCTGAAAGCGCGCGGCGTGTTGGCAACCGGCCTGTACCGGCTGCGGTTTGTTGCCCATCGCGATGTGGACGCGCCAGGCGTCGATCGGGCGATCGCCGCCATGCGCGGGTACTTCCAGGCGTGAGGATTCGCGATGGATCTGGGCATCAGCGTTCAACAACTGGGCCTCTTCGTGGTGGCCGGCCTGCTGCTGAACCTCACGCCCGGACCGGACGTGTTGTTCATCGTCAGCAAGGCCTTGCGGCAGGGGCGGCGCGCCGGCATCTGGGCAGCGCTGGGCATCACGGCGGGGTGTGGGGTGCACATCGTGGCGGCTGCACTTGGCGTGAGCGCCTTGATCGCCACGTCGCAGACCGCATTCACGGTGCTCAAGTGGGCGGGTGCAGCCTATCTGGTCTGGACCGGCCTGAAGCTGCTGCTGTCGCGCACCCCGAATACTATCAATTTTATAGCTAATGGCGAAGACTCGGCGCTCGCTGAAGGCCATTTTGATTCAAGAATGGCGTGGGACGTGTTGTGGGCAGGGTTCCTGACCAATGTGCTTAACCCGAAGGTCGCGATCTTCTTCCTGGCTTTTCTGCCGCAGTTCATCGACCCGTCCAGCAGCCACCCCGCCCTGGCGTTCTTGCTCTTGGGTCTGCTGTTCGATTTCAATGGCCTGTGGGTCAACATCGCCTGGGCACTTGCCGCAGCCTGGATGGCCGAACATGTGGGTGCCGTCGGGCGCAGCCTGCGCTGGCTCGACAAGGCGGCGGGCCTGCTGTTCGTGGGTTTCGGCCTGCGCCTGGCCTGGACCGAGGGCCCGGCGCCGCCTTGATCCATCGGCCCACCACTACGCGCCACCACACCTCAGCGCGCTTGACCACACCCGCCTGCAACACCCTCAAACTTTTTCACGGACAGACACCATGCCGATCACACCTCAAGAAGCGCTGCAGCGCACCATCGAGCATCGCGAGATCTTTCACGACGAAATGCTCAAGATCATGCGGCTCATCATGAGCGGTGAACTGTCTCCCGTGATGACAGCGGCGCTCATCACGGGCTTGCGCGTCAAGAAGGAAACCATTGGCGAGATCACGGCCGCCGCGCAGGTGATGCGCGAGTTCGCCACACCAGTGCAAGTGGCCGACCCCACGCATTTGGTGGACATCGTCGGCACCCGGGGCCACGAACTCGTCGATGCAGGCGT
>CAYNWR010000419.1:0-2786 GCA_964400915.1 uncultured Burkholderiaceae bacterium | reverse complement strand
AGATCCCGATGGTCTATGACTCGATGATTGCCAAGCTCATCGTGCACGGCAAGGACCGCCAGGACGCCATCGCCAAGATGCGCGAGGCGCTCAACGCTTTCGTCATTCGGGGGATTTCCAGCAACATCCCGTTTCAGGCGGCCTTGCTGGCGCATGCGGGATTTGTCAGCGGGCAGTTCAACACGGGCTTCATCGCCGAGCACTATCCCAAGGGCTTTCGCGCCAGCGACGTGCAGCACGACGACCCGGGCTTTCTGGTGGCCTTGGCCGCGCACGTGTACCGGGCCTACCGGGCGCGGGCGGGTGGTATCACGGGGCAGCTGGAGGGGCGCGCCGGGGTGGCGCCCGACCACGTGGCGGTGATCGCCCTGCTGGAGGGCGGCAAACAGCAGCAGAACCGAGCGGATTTTCTGAGTTTTGACGCCCAATCGGGCCGAAGCGAGCTTCGGGTGGGTGGCAATAGCTATGAATTGTGTAGCGTCTACCAACCCCGCTCCATCGGCGTGAGTGGCACCTGCAACGGCAAGCCTTTTGTGGCCCAGGTCGAGCGTGGGCTGGCCAGGAATCCCCTGGTGTACCGTGTGCTGCACAACGGCGCGCGGCTGGACGCCATGGTGTTCTCGGCGCGTGCGGCCGAGTTGTATGCCTCCATGCCGTACAAGGCGCCACCGGACATGAGCCGCTTTGTGCTGTCGCCCATGCCCGGCTTGTTGGTGGACGTTGCGGTGCAGCCGGGCCAGAAGGTACAGGCCGGCGAGCGGGTGGCCGTCATCGAAGCCATGAAGATGGAGAACGTGCTGTTTGCCGCCGCCGACGGGGTGGTGGCCAAGGTGCTGGCGGGCAAGGGCGAATCGCTGGCTGTGGATCAGCCGATTGTCGAGTTTGTGTGAGGAGGGTGTCATGACCCAGCGCCCCTTCCGTGTCCTCGGCATCCAGCAGATCGCCATCGGCGGCCCCGACAAGCAGCGCCTGCGCAAGCTCTGGGTCGATCTCTTCGGCCTGGAGGTCACGGGCACCTTTGTGAGCGAGCGTGAAAACGTCGACGAAGACATCTGCGCCATCGGCAGCGGCCCCTTCAAGGTCGAGGTGGACCTGATGCAGCCGCTGGACGCAGACAAGAAACCCGCCGTGCACACCACGCCCCTGAACCATGTCGGTCTGTGGATCGACGACCTGCCGCAGGCCGTGGCGTGGTTGACGGCACAGGGCGTGCGTTTTGCGCCTGGTGGCATTCGCAAAGGCGCAGCGGGCTTTGACATCTGTTTTGTGCACCCCAAGGGCAGCGAAGAACTGCCCGTCGGTGGAGAGGGGGTGCTGATTGAGCTGGTGCAGGCGCCGCCTGCGGTGGTGCAGGCTTTCGCGGCGCTCTCGGTGGCCACGGGTTGATGCAAAAAAGAGAGCAATGATCTCAGGTTGGACGCTCGCTACAGGCCCAATCTGTTCATAAAAATGGAATGAACTCCTGTTTTTGGGCGGTTCAGGGCCCTGGCACCGGGCGCCCGGCATGGCGCGCCAGCAACAGGTTTCGGGTTTCCCCAATGAGCAGGCCGTCCCCCGGCTTGTAAACTGGTCAGACCAATCGAACGGTCGGCGCATGGGCGACCACCGGCAGGGTTGTTCCAGGAGACGCTTTTTGCAAGCCACCGACATCAGGGATCCGAACTACTTTCACAAAGTTGTCGATTGCCAGTGGGCCTGTCCCGCCCACACCCCCGTCCCCGAGTACATCCGCCTGATTGCCCAGGGGCGTCACTCCGACGCCTATATGGTCAACTGGGTGTCCAATGTGTTTCCGGGGATCCTGGGCCGCACCTGCGACCGTCCTTGTGAGCCCGCCTGCCGTCGCGGCCGGGTCGAGGAGCGGCAGGCCGCGGCGCCCGAACCCGTGGCCATCTGTCGCCTGAAGCGCGTGGCGGCGGACAACAAGTCCGACATCGACCGCTACATGCCCGCGGCGCCCAGCGAGCGCAATGGCAAGCGCGTGGCGTGTATCGGCGCTGGTCCGGCGTCGCTGACGGTGGCGCGCGATCTGGCGCTGCAGGGCTACGACGTGACCGTGTTCGACGGCGACAAGAAGGCCGGTGGCTTCATGCGCACGCAGGTTCCACGCTTTCGCCTGCCCGAGGAGGTGATCGACGAGGAGGTCGGCTACATCACGCGCCTGGGCGTGACGTTTCGCGGCGGCGAATACATCGGCTCGATGAAGGCCGTCCTGCAGCAGGGTTGGGATGCGGTGTTTGTGGGCACGGGTGCGCCGCGTGGGCGCGACCTCTCCATTCCCGGCCGCGAAGAGACCCGCGCCAACGTGCATTTGGGCCTGGATTGGCTCGCATCGGTGTATTTCGGCCATGTCACGGCGGTCAAGAAGCGCGTGATTGTGCTGGGTGGCGGCAACACCGCGATGGATTGCTGCCGCTCGGCCCGGCGCCTGGGCGCCGACGATGTGAAGGTCATCGTGCGCTCGACCTTCGAGGACATGAAGGCCTCGCCCTGGGAGAAGGAAGATGCCATGCACGAGGGCATCCCCATCATCGCCTGCCACGTGCCGCGTGCCTTCCTGCACGAGGGCGGCAAGCTCACGGGCATGAGTTTTCAGGTGGTGCGCTCCGAGTACGACGCCAAAGGCCGCCGCACCCTGGTGCCCACGGGCGAGCCCGACGTCGTGTTCCCCTGCGACGAAGTGCTGGTGGCCGTCGGCCAGGAGAACGCGTTTCCCTGGATCGAGCGCGACTGCGGCATCGCGTTTGACGAGTGGGGCATGCCCGTGCTCGACGCGGCCACGCACC
>CAYNWR010000418.1:0-2805 GCA_964400915.1 uncultured Burkholderiaceae bacterium | reverse complement strand
GGATGCCGGCGCCGCCGGCGCGCAGCTTCTCGGCCAGCGTGCCCTGCGGCGTGAATTCCAGCTCCAGCTCGCCGGCCAGGTACTGGCGCTCGAATTCCTTGTTTTCGCCGACATAGCTGGAAATCATGCGCTTGATCTGGCGGGTCTCGAGCAATTTGCCCAAGCCGAAGCCATCGACCCCAGCGTTGTTGGAGATGACGGTCAGGTTCTTCACCCCGGAATCGCGCAGGGCATCGATGAGCGCTTCGGGAATGCCACAGAGCCCAAACCCGCCGACCGCCATCAACTGGCCATCGGCCACCAGGCCCTCTAGGGCTTTCGCCGCACTCGGATATATCTTGTTCAAAGGGATCTACTCCTGCGTCTGGACATCAACGGGCATTCTACGAAACGCCCTGCATCGCATCGGCCGATTGGCCGGCCTCCGCGGGGCCTTCGGCCCGCGGCCATTGGACGAATGGAAGACTTTGCTTGACCAGCAGCACCGTACACGGCGCCTGCATGGCGACCTTGATCGGAACCGTGGCCACCAGGCGCTGCAGGTGCAGGCCGTGCGTGGCCGCCCCCATCACGATGATGCTGACGGCATTGCCGTCGGCGTAACGCAGCAAGGCATGGGCCACGTCACTCGATTCGATGACGTGATAGGACACCTGGTGCGTCGCCAGATCCAGCCCACGCGACCATTGCTGCAGGCGGCCGAGGTGGTGCCGGTGCACGTCAGCCTCGGAAAGCTCGCCACCGCCTACCGGTGCGATTACCGTCACGCAGGCCAGGCGAGCGCCCGGACGCGTTCCGAGCGACCGCTGCGCCGCCTCCCGCAGCGAATACAGCGTGGCATCGGACACGCCCTCATGCGGAACGGCCACCATGACGATGGGCACCTCGTCAATCTGGCGGCTCGGCACCGGGCTGGGCTGGTATTGTTTTCCGGCGGCCCGCAACCAGCGCTTGAAATGCTCCCGAAAAGGGGTGGGCCGCACGCGCTGCCCGCGATCGGTCAGCCGAATCGAGTCCGGGTGGGTCAGATCGAATGCCAGGTGCGCCGCGGAGGGGTATCGCTGAGCCGCCTCGGGCTCCAGGCAGCGCAGGATCACCTCCTGCAACCACCCGGGCAGATCGGCGCGGCGCTTGCGGGGTGGGACGGGATCGGCCCAGAGCCGCTGGCGCAGGCCCCCCGCCGTCTGAGGAATGCCAAAGGCCAAGGCGCGCGTGGCCAGTTCATACAGGATCACCCCTGCCGAAAACACGTCGCTGCGCGGGTCGCCGCGCACGCCCACGATCTGCTCCGGTGAAATCCAGACGGGCGAACCCACGGCCTTGCGCAACTCCTCGGCATGCAGATCGGGCAAGTGCGCGTGGCACGAGAGCCCGAAGTCAAGCAGCACGCAGTCACCGCCCGGTTTCAACAACACATTGGCCGGTTTGAGATCCAGATGACAAACCTCCTGTCGGTGCAGCCCTTGAAGGGCAGTGGCCAGTGCAACACCGATGCGCTGAATCTCTTGCACCGGCAGGGCCTGGTCCGTTCGATCCAGCAAGGCCTGAAGCGTTTCGCCCTCGATGTGCTCCATGACGATGTAGGGCAGGCTTTCGATGTCGCCCGCGGCGACGAACCGTGGGGTGCAAGCACCGCGCAGCGACTGCATCACCTGCACCTCGACCTCATAGCCGATGATGTTTTCCGCACCGTCGCTTGCGGTCATGCGCGGCACTTTCATCACCATCGGGAACGGCGGTGGCCGCCCATTGCCATAGGTCGCCTCGTAAATATCGGCCATGCCACCCGAATGGATACACGCACCGACGCGAAACCCATCGATCTCGGTGCCCTCTTCCAGTCGCTTCATCGTCCCTCCTCCAGTCGTTTGGCCAGTTCATCCCCAAGACCCGCTGCACGCACGGCGCGCGCCGCGCCCAGGTGGTCGTACGGAATTCGGTGAAACATCACCTGGCGTGCGTCGCTGTCCCAGATCGCGTACATCGCGGCAGGATTGCCGTCGCGAGGCTGGCCCACAGACCCCACGGTGATCAGCCACTGCCGGTGGCGCGCCGCCGGCATGGCGACGCCCGCACTGGGCCGAAACTGCATGAGTGCGCCTGTGCTGCCTCGGTAGAAGACGGTTTGTTCGTGCACGTGACCGACAAACACGTAGCGGGTGGACTTGGCATCCACCGCATCGAGACTGGCCTGAGCCACTTGCGTGGTGGTGACATAGCGCCAACGCGCTGGCCCATCGGCATTGGCGTGAACCAGCAAGGCCTCGCCCGTGTGGTGCTGCAGTGGCAGGGCCTGCAGGAAGGACCGTTGTGCTGCCGACAACTGCTGATGTGTCCAATGCGCCGTGAGTTCGCCCACGGTCTTTGCGCTTGGGCCTGGGGCGACCGCGAGCTCGTCGTGATTGCCCTTGATCACCACGGCGCCCTGCCCTGCCAGCGCCATGGCGCGATCGACCACGGCGGCCGGTTCGGCGCCATAGCCCACCAGATCGCCCAACAGCGCAAACGCTTGCGCGCCCTGGCGCTGCGCGTGCGCCAGGCAGGCGTCCAATGCCCGCAGGTTGGCATGGATGTCGGACAACAGGGCCCACTTCATCGTGTGAGGTCTTGGCGAAACAAGGCAGGATGTGCCAACGATAATCGCGCCAGAGCAGGAGATCACCGATGAATCGCTACCCTTTGCCCGAGATCAAGGATTTGCCCGAAGACATCCGCACCCGCATCCTGGCGGTGCAGGAAAAGGCCGGTTTTGTGCCAACGGTCTTCTTGTCCCTGGCGCGTCGCCCGGCGGAATGGCGCGCCTTC
>CAYNWR010000417.1:0-2835 GCA_964400915.1 uncultured Burkholderiaceae bacterium | reverse complement strand
CCACGCTGCTGCAGCGCCGCGCCGACCCCAAGCTGTGGGACATCTACATCACGCACTCGGGGCAGTTCCCCGAGCCCATGCTCTCGCCGCCGCAACTGGGTGATGGCGCCCCAGGCTGGTGGACCTCTCCCGCCAAGCAACAGGCCCTTGCCGCGCTGAACCAGGAACCCAACCCGGCCAAACGCGGCGCGTTGTGGGCCAAGGTGCAGCAGGTGGTCTATGACGAGGTGCCCTACATCAACGTCGGCAAGTTTGCGAGCCTGTCGGCGCGTTCGCCTGCGCTGCAGGCCTACACCCCCCACACCTATCCCTTCTTCTGGAACACCAGCCTGAAGGGTTGATGCACCGATACCTGCTTTCCCGGCTGGGCGGCATGCTGGTGGTCATGTCGCTGGTGGCCGTGCTGGTGTTCGTTCTCACGCGCGCGGCGTCGGGAGACCCGATCGCCGTCCTGCTGGGTGATCAGGCCACCGCCGAAGACATCGCCCGCGTGCAGGCGGTGTACGGCCTGGATCGACCCCTGCCCGTGCAGTTCGGTCTTTGGGTCAGGGAACTGGCGCGTGGAAATCTGGGCGAGTCCATCTTTCTGCAACGCCCTGTGACGCAGGCACTGTGGGAGCGGGCCGAGCCAACCGCCTTGCTATCGCTGTTGGCCATCTCGATTGCCGCGCTCATCGGCGTGCCATGTGGCGTGGTGTCGGCGGTCTTTCGCGGACGCGTCATCGATCAGGTGTTCACGGGCTTTGCCATGCTGGGCGCCAGCGTGCCCAGCTTCTGGTTCGGACTGGTGCTGATGCAGATCTTCGCGGTTTCGCTGGGCTGGTTCCCGGTGTCGGGCTATGGTGGGCCCGAGGCCTCACTGGCCACCCGCCTGCATTGCCTGGTGTTGCCGGCGACGGTGCTGGGCATCCTCAATTCGGCCCTCATCATCCGCTTCACGCGGGCGTCGATGCTGGACGTGCTGGGCGAGGACTACGTGCGCACGGCGCGCGCCAAGGGCCTGTCGGAGCAGGTCGTGGTGCTCAAGCACGCCCTTCGCAATGCGCTGGTGCCGATCGTGACGGTGATCGGGTTGACGGTGGCCCTGATGATTGGCGGCGCTGTGGTGACAGAAACCGTGTTTGGGCTCCCCGGGGTGGGCAATCTGGTGGTCAGCGCGGTGATCCGGCGCGACTACCCTGTGATCCAGGGTGCGCTGCTCGTGGTGGCGGCCATCTACGTGGTGATCAATTTTCTGATCGACCTGCTCTACACCGTGGTGGATCCGCGGGTGAAGGTCTGAGGCGCGCCAACATGGCGATTTCGCTTCTGCTGCGCAAGCTCTTTCGACGCCGCATCGTGCTGGCGGCGGCGCTGGCGCTGGTGCTGGTGCTGCTGGTGTCGATGTTTGCCGGGCCACTCAGTGGGTTCGACCCCAACGAGACCGCCATCGCCGAACGATTGGCCAAACCGTCCCGGGCGCACCTGCTGGGCACCGACGAGTTGGGACGGGATCTGTTTGCACGAATCGCCTTTGGGGGACGTTATTCGTTGACCATCGCACTGCTCACCGCCCTGGGATCGATCGCGATGGGCACGGTGTTTGGACTTCTGGCAGGCTACTTTCGCCGGCTGGACGCCCCGGTGATGCGGGTGGTGGACGCCATGATGTCCTTCCCCGACATTCTGCTGGCGATTGCCCTGGTGGGCATTCTGGGTCCCTCGATGCTCAACGTCGTGCTGGCGTTGGTGCTGGTCTACACACCGCGTGTGGCACGGGTCGTCCGTGCATCGACCCTGGTGGTGCGCGAGTTGCTCTTTGTCGAGGCGGCCCGCGCGCTGGGCGTGTCGACGGTGCGCATCCTGGTCCGGCACATCCTGCCCAACCTGGTGTCGCCCATCATGGTGCAAGGCTCCTTCATCTTCGCCTACGCGATCCTGGCGGAGGCGGCCCTGTCCTTCCTGGGCGTGGGTGTCCCACCAGAGATTCCCACGTGGGGCACCATGGTGGCGGGCAGCCAGCAATACGCCCACCAGGCCTTGTGGATCGTGCTGTTTCCGGGACTGGCGATCGTCTTCACCGCGCTGTCGCTGCAACTGGTCGGTGACGGGGTGCGCGACCTGCTCGATCCGCGCCTGCGCAAGTCGATGTGACCTGCGCCATGCACCGCCGCCATCAACTGCCCACCGCCTCATCATGAACCGCCTCGAAGTGCACCAGCTCAGCACCACCTTCGAGACCGACGAGGGACCGGTGCATTCGGTCAACGACGTGAGCTTCAGCATCGAGTCCGGCAAGACCACGGCGCTGGTGGGCGAATCCGGGTCCGGCAAATCGGTGACCAGCCTGACCCTCATGCGCCTGCTGCCCCGCAACGCCGGCGCACGCGTCAGCGGAACCGCCATCTTTGTGAACCGCGCGGGACAGAAGCTGGATCTCCTGTCGCTGCCCGAGGCCCAGATGCGCGCGATTCGCGGCAATGAGGTGGCCATGATTTTCCAGGAGCCGATGACCAGCCTGAATCCGGTGTTCACGGTCGGTGAGCAGATCGCGGAGTCGCTGAGGCTTCACCGCCAGCTCGATCGCGCGGCTGCGATGGCACAGGCCCTGCGCATGCTGGACCCTGACGATGGGCCGCCGGACATGACCGAAGGCTACCACTGCCGCTCGATTTTCCTGGCGCCGGGCGTCGGCGAGCAGCACTCGTTCCCGGTGCAGATCCTCGACGTCTTTTTCCGGCGCGCCGGTTGGGCCGTCGAATCGGAACTCGCCTTCGATCCCCCCCGTCTTTGCGCCGACCTGCGCAAGCGCCATTTCGATGCCGTGGGCATTTCCGTCAGCCGGGACAGCTTGCT
>CAYNWR010000416.1:0-2841 GCA_964400915.1 uncultured Burkholderiaceae bacterium | reverse complement strand
AGGCGACCACTGCAAAGCCCCTGCCCTGCTCGCCCGCGCGCGCAGCCTCGACGGCTGCATTCAAAGCCAGGATGTTGGTCTGAAAGGCGATGCCATCGATCACGCCGATGATGTCGGAGATCTTGCGCGAACTCTCGGTGATGCCCTTCATGGTGTCGACCACCTGACCGACCACCTCGCCACCACGCACCGCGATGGCGGACGCCTGCTGCGCGAGCTGGTTGGCCTGGCTGGCGTTGTCGGCGTTTTGCCGCACCGTCGCGTTGAGCTCTTCCATGGCGGACGAGGTGCGCTCGAGCGCCGAGGCCTGCTGCTCGGTGCGCATCGATAGATCCTGGTTGCCCTGGGCGATCTCGCTGCTGGCCGTGGCCACGCCGTCGGCCCCCGTGCGCACGTTGGACACCACCTTGCTCAAACTCTCCTGCATCTCATGCAGGTGGGCCATCAGGCTGTGGTCATCACCTTTTTCAAGTTGAATCGGGATGGTGAGGTCACCAGCCGCCACCGCACGCGCCATGGACGCTGCAAAGCGGGGCTCGCCACCAAATTGGCGCCAGACACTGGCGATCACGATCCACGATCCCAGCATCAACCCGCCGATGATCACCACCGCACAGATCATGATGGCCAGGGTGGAGCTGCGCACACCCGATTTGGCCGAGGCGATGCCATCGGTCAGTTCGTTGCGAGCCTTTTCGCGCACCTGTGACAACTCGCCCATCATGGCCTTCTGTGCGGCGCGCATGGCCTCGCCAACGACACGCTGATCGCCGGCCTTTTCGCCCAGCGCGACCGCGACCGCCGCAGAGCCCGCGCTTTGATAGGCATCCAGGCGTGTGGCCAGGGCCTTGGCCACCTCGGCCTTGCCTTCCAGGGCCTGCATCTTTTCCAGGGCTGCGCGGGCGCGCTTGAGGTGCTCGCTGGCCTCGGCCACCCGCTTCTTCTCGCCTTCGATGGCTGCCGCTTCCAGCGACGAGGTGTAGCTGTCCAGCCGGTTGGCCATCTCATTGCCAGCTTCAAGGAACGGGTAGTCGATGTCGCCAATTTCGTTCAAGGCGGCCGACGTGCGCGTCGACATGCCATAGATCACAGCGATACCAATGATGAACAGCACCGCCGCAACCAACGGCAACATCCAGATGCGTGTCTTGACATTCATGATGGAAACACTTTCCCGAGTCGTTCTTGTAGTGTGTCGTGTGGGATCGACGTTCTATTCGGCCAACAAGCCAAGGTCCGCCAGTTTTTTCTGGAATTCAGGCGAAGCCCGCACCTTGCCCGTGGCGCGCCAAAACTCCTTGGCAAAGGCTGGATACTGCACGGTGAATTTCTTCGAAAGAATGGTGAAGTAAGGCCGCTCCGACAAGGCCGTGGGGACCCGTTCGATCACGGACTGCAGGGCTGCGGTGCGGCGCAGGTGGTCATCGGCCTCGGCGGAAATCAATGCGGCCGCAGCGATCTTGCCCTCGGCAACACGGCCGAGGATCTCTGAGGAGGCGGACGCACTGTCGTCGACCTTCACATTGAGTTGCTTGAGCTGGGCGATCACCGAGTAGCCGGTGGGTGCCGCAATTGCGCCGTCGGCGCCGGAGATGGCCTTGCCGTCAAAATTGACCGCCGTGCCCTTCTTGCGGTACAGCACATAGGACGAGCGATGCATGCGCTTGGACGCATCCGCGTCGCCATAGATGTTCACGGGGTAGTCGGCAAAATCAGCGCGCTCCTTGCTGTGGCTGGCATTGATGGCCCCGTCGATGGTGCCAGCCTTCACATCCGCCAGGCAATCGCGCCAAGCCTTGGCCACCAGCTTCACCGGCACACCCAATGCGCCCCCGATTTCCTTGAGCAACACGGGCGTGTAGCCGTCCTTGTCCTTGAAGAACAGGGGAAACGCTACGGCATCTTCATGGCAAAGTGTCAACGCCTCGGGTTTGCCTTGCGCCAGCAGTGGCGAACTGCTCAACACCGACACCCCAAATGCACAAACCAATCCGCCCAGGCGCGCGCGACCCGCAGCCAGCGGCCAGAATCTAGCGATGATCGTCATGCATGCCATCCCCTTTTGATCTACTCTGCCCAATGAAAGACCCAAAGTCAATCCAATGGTGCCCCAATGTGGCTCACCTGTATTGCCCAGTTTTCCGATTCACCGCCGCCAGGAGCTGGCCGCGCGGGCGCACGGCCGGGTGCTGAATGAAGTCAGCGAGCGTTCAAGCGTTCTTCTCGCGCCTGCGCGAAGCAAACCCCCAACCAGCGTCGGAGCTGGAATACACCAGTGTCTTTGAATTGCTTGTGGCCGTGATCCTGTCGGCACAGGCCACCGACGCGGGTGTCAACCGCGCCACGCGACGACTATTTGTCCACGCCAACACGCCAGCGCGCTTGCTCGAACTGGGTCAGACGGGACTGGAATCACACATTCGCACAATCGGGCTGTTTCGTTCCAAAGCCGCACACGTGATCGCCATGTGCCAACTGTTGATCGATCGGCACGAAGGCCAGGTGCCCCGCACCCGCGAGCAATTGGAGGCCCTGCCCGGCGTGGGGCGCAAGACCGCCAACGTGGTGCTCAATGTGGCCTTTGGCGAACCCACGATGGCGGTGGACACCCATGTCTTTCGGGTAAGCAATCGCACCGGCCTGGCTCCTGGCCGCAACCCACTGCAAGTGGAGCAGGCCCTGCTTGAGCGGGTGCCGGCGGCATTTGCACAGCATGCACACCATTGGCTGATCCTGCATGGGCGATACGTCTGCACAGCGCGCGCGCCCCGGTGTGCCACCTGCGCGGTATCGGACCTGTGTGATGGGTTTGAACGCGAGCGGGGATCGCGCGGCGGTCAA
>CAYNWR010000415.1:0-2846 GCA_964400915.1 uncultured Burkholderiaceae bacterium | reverse complement strand
CGCGAATGGCACGCCGCGCTGGGGCCGCGGGCGTTGTGGCTTCATGCACGCTGGCGTTCACTGGCAGAAACCTTGGGGGGCAACACACATGGCAGATCCGGCCGTTTCAACAAGCATGGGTCAGAAGTTGCTGGTGCGCTGCTGGCTCTCACGCATCTGAACGCATTGCGGGTGGTTTCGAAAACGGGCATTGGCGCACTGCGTTTCCATGCAACGGGCGCGGGCCACCAACACACGGCGCCCGCAGGCTTCGTCGGGGCTGCTGGGCTCGGCCGCCACCGGTGCATTGGACTCGGTGGGTAAGGGTGTAGGGGCCGCTGGCGCTGCAGCGGGTCGGGCGGGCGCGGGGTCGGGTGCCGTGGACGGAATTGCTGCCGCCGCTGCCGGGGCGGGTGCCGACGGCACTGCCGGGGCTGGGCCCGTCGGCGCGACCGATGGTGCTGCCGGTGGCCTCGCCTGCGGCGACGGGCTGGCCGCCACTGGATTGCCGGGGGCCGCCCCTTGGGCCTGCGCGCGCGGTGGCGGGGTGGGAACCTGCACCCGTGTGCTGCGCGGTGCACTGGCGGCTGAGCTCGCTGCCGCACTGCCCGCGGAGGGGGTTGCGACCGGTGTGGAAGCGGCGCGGGGAAGCACCGGGGCGGCCGGCACGACCGGCGTGACAGGCGGCGCGGCAGGGGGCGTTGCGGGTTGCGCCGGGGTAACGACGGGAGTGGCGGGTGCGGCCGGCCCTTGTGGCGAGGCGAATGTGGCGGAAGAGGCGGCAGACGGTGTGGTCGACGGTGCGGCGGTGGGCGAAGTGGCCGCCGGCGCCGCAGGCGTCGCATCGCTTGCGGCCTTGGGCCGCAGCAGCGACCAGGCCACGATGGCAAGGCCCACGACCACACAGGCGACCAGCAACACCCGGCGCCACGTGCCCGAGCGCCCCGGGTCGGCACCGGCTGCAGCCATGGCGAATTCGAGTGGTGATTCGGGCTTGGGCACCGTCGGGGCAGTCCCGTGTGCACCGCGCACCGCGTCGACCCTCGGCTGGTCCTGCGTGCCCGGACGTTCGTCGGGTGCACGAACCGCTGGAAACGCTGGTAGATCGGGGGCGGGGGGCGTGGTGGACGTGGCCTTGCCCACGGACGCAGATACCGTGGCCTTGTCCACGGGTGCGCCCGCAGGCTGCGCGGGCCCCGCCGGACGCCGGACTGGCGCCGTGCGCGAGAGCATGGTTCCACATTTCCGGCAGAAGTTGGCCCCGACGGGATTCGGGGTTTGGCAGGCCTGGCAGATGGTTTGCGCCGATTCCATGGGAAATAGAGCCGCTAGCGAGCGCCAATCCTAGTTAGTTAGCTATCAAAAAGATACTATTTAGCACAAGACCCGAGGCGATGAGGCGGCGCGTGTGCCACCGATAATCCTCGCATGGAAATCGTAACCTTCCTGGTCGACTTCATCCTGCATGTGGACAAGCACCTGCAGACCTTCGTCACGCAATATGGCACATGGGTGTATGCCTTGTTGTTCATGATCATTTTCGTCGAGACCGGTGTGGTGGTGATGCCCTTTTTGCCAGGCGATTCGCTGTTGTTTGTGGTGGGGGCGATGTGCGGCCTGGGCTTGATGGATTTTTCCTTCACCGTGCTGCTGCTGTGGGGCGCTGCGGTGCTGGGTGACCAATGCAACTACGCCATCGGCCGGCTGGTGGGCAACCGGGTCTTTGCTTGGGAGAACTCCCGCTTCTTCAACCGCCGGGCCTTCGATCAGGCCCATGCCTTCTACGAGAAATACGGTGGTGTCACCATCGTCGTCGCGCGCTTCATGCCCTTCTTGCGCACCTTCGTGCCCTTTGTGGCCGGTGTGGCCCAGATGACCCGCACCAAGTTCACGTTCTACAACGTCGCTGGTGGGGGCTTGTGGGTGGTGGGCATCGTCACCGCAGGTTATCTGTTTGGCAACATCCCCTGGGTGAAGGAACACCTGGACAAGATCATCTGGGCCATGATCTTTATCCCGGGATTGGTCGTGCTGGCCGGCGCCTGGAAGGCACGCCGCGCGCGGGCAGCGTGATGCACCATCCCTGACAAACAATAAGTATGCGTATCATTGCGTTCTGGCGCCACAGACCACTGCCATGAACGCACCCCAGATCCTCTCGCGATGGAACCAGGCCTCATCCAGCCGCGTTCCCTTTTGGGCCTACACCGACGAGTCCGTTTACGCCCGCGAGCTCGAGCGCATCTTCTACGGCCCGCACTGGAGCTATGTCGGCCTGGCCGCCGAGATCCCGAAGCTGGGCGACTACAAGCTCAGCTTCATCGGCGAGCGGCAGGTGATCGTGGTGCGCGACCGCCCCAGGCCCGGCGATGCGTCCGACGCCGTTGAAACCGGCACGGGTGGCATCCGTGTGCTGGAAAACCGATGCGCGCATCGCGGCGTGCGTTTTTGCCAGCCGCCCATGGATGGCAAGACCGGCAACGCGCGCAGCCTGGTGTGCCCCTACCACCAGTGGACCTACAAGCTGGACGGCAGCCTGGCGGCCTTGCCCTTCAAAGACGGCGTGAAGGAGGGTGACTGCGTGCACGGTGGCATGCCGGCCGGTTTCGACATCCGACAGCACGGCCTTCAGCGTGCACGGGTGGCGGTGTTCCATGGCCTGATCTTCGCCACCTTCAGTGCGCAGGCCGAGCCCTTCGACGACTACATCGGCCCCGATGTGCTGCCCTGGCTGCAGCGCATCTTTCGCAACGCCGCCGATGGTTCCTCGCGGCCACTGAAGCTGCTGGGCGTCAACCGCCAGCGCATTCCGGGCAACTGGAAGCTGATGATGGAGAACATCAAGGACCCGTACCACCCGGGCCTGC
>CAYNWR010000414.1:0-2847 GCA_964400915.1 uncultured Burkholderiaceae bacterium | reverse complement strand
CGGTTGGTGGCGCTGCGCGACATGGTCAGGCGATGCAGCAGCGGCAGCGCGAAGGCGGCCGTCTTGCCGGTGCCGGTCTGGGCGCCGCCCAGCAGGTCGTGGCCGGCGGCCACCAGCGGAATGGCCTGGGCCTGGATGGGGGTGGGGGTGGTGTAGCCCTCGTCGCGCACGGCCTTGAGCAGGGCGGGTGCGAGCTTCAGGTCTTCAAAGGTGATGGGGGCAGACGTGCTTGGGGATTGGGTGGATAGGGACGCAGTCACTTTGACGGTCGAACTTTCTCGATGCATGGGCAGCCGAGCCGGGCCAAAAAAGGGGCCGGAACAGGCGCACCACAGGGTTGGGGCAGTAAGAGTGCAACCTGGCTTCGAGACCGTGACCGGCCCGAGGGATTGCGATGAGGCGGTTGAGTGAGATGGGTGCCACGCCCGTGGGACGCCCGTCAACCGAACCTTTGCATTGTCGCAGGTTGCGATGGGACGCTTTGGACTGGACGCCCTAAACCCTACAACGGCGCTGGTTGGGCCAGGTCAGGGACGCACGGCCGGGGTTTCGATGGGCAGGCCGCGCGCACGCTGCATCAGGTAGGCCTCGAGTTCGACGACCGCGTCGCTGTCCCAGGGCAGGGGTTCGGCGCGCACGCCATTCAGGCAGCCGCGCAGGCGCCGCTGCAGCGAGCCCAGGGTCTGCCATTCGAGCCGGTACAGCGGGTAGCCGTTGGGATGGCCTTGCACGATGGTGCTGCCGGCCAGGCGCCCGCCCGCCAGGTTGTTGTGGCATTGCGCGCACGACAGGTCCAGCTGGCCGATGCGCCGTTCAAACAAGGCCTGGCCGCGCTGCGCGGCGGCCTGCAGGCGTGCATCGGCGGGCGGTTCGATGCGGGTGCCGCGCGAGACCGAACCCAGCAGTGCCTCGAGGGCGAGGCGCTCGCGGCGGTCCGGCGCCCAGGGCTCGCCGCCCTGATGTTGGGCGCGGCACTGGTTGATGCGCTGGCCCAGGTTGATCGCCTGGCCACTGGTGCGGTCGATGGCTGGGTAACGTGCCGCCACGCCGCGCATCGACACGGGGGCTTCGCCGTGGCAATCGAGGCAGGACTTGCTGCCCGCTCGTGGACGGGCGCGCCACAGGCTGTCGCCTTCGGCCACCCACAGCATGCCCGGGTTCTGGCTGTCGTCGTCCTGCATCGCGCGGGTGGCTGCGCTCATGTCGGCATGGCCCGAGCGCAGGGGGGTGGCGGGCGAGCCGAGGGGCGTGGCTTTCGTGGGGGCGGGCGCCTGGGGCCACGCCATCAGCGGGGCCGCGATCAGCGCTGCCAGCAGCAGCCCCAGCGCCGCGGCCTCAGGCCGCCGCAACCGTGATGTCCACATCCTCGGTGTGCGCAAACCCGTTGTCGCCTTCCCAGCGCAGGCTCAGGCGGGCGTTGGTGTCCAGGCGCAGGTGAAACGAGAGGTAGGGGTTGGCCGAAATGGCGGGGTGCAGCTCGGCCTCGAACACCGGCGCGCCATCCACGCGGCAGACGAAGCGGCGGATGATGTCGCGCGGCACGATGCGACCGTCCGAGCCCGGCCGGTAGCCCGTCTCCATGGCGTGGCCGATGGTGGCGCGCACCTCGAAGGGCACGCCCCTGCGCACCTGGCGCGGGATCTGCAGCAGCGTGCGTGCGCCACTCATCAGCTGGCCTCCTCGATGCAGGCCGCCAAGGTGACGATGACGTCCACCGTCCGGGCCCAGACGCTGCCATCGGCCATGCGCGCCATGGCCACGATCTTCTGCGTGGTGGCCAGGCGGATGCGGGTGCTCATCTCGGCGCGGGCGACGGCATTGCCCAGGCGCACGCGCACCACGTCGCGCTGCGGGTTCTTTTCGTTGTACAGCGCCAGCTCCACCACGCGGTCGCCCGCGCTCATGGGGCTGTCCACCTTCACCGAGATGGGCACGGTGTTGCCGTTGTCGACCAGTTCGGCAATGTCGATGTGCACACGCCCCTGGCGGATGGGCGTGTTGCCCGCAAAGGCCGCCATCGCGGCCAGCAGTTCGGGCGCGGGCGGGGCGCTGACGTTCTGGGCCAGCACCGCGCGCGCGGGGGCCAGGCCCAGCACCGGGGCGGCCGCGACACCCAGCACCAGCGCCCGGCGGCGCCCGGTCGATGCCTGGGGTGGCGTGCAAAAGGCGGCGCGGCGTGTCATCGCAAGGTCTTCAGGTAAGCCACCACGTCCTCGACCTGCTGGGCATCGAACACCGTGCGACCCACCCAGGCGCGGCCCACCTGCACAAGCCCCTCGCTGCGGAAGTAGGCCGGCATGATGGTGTCCGGGTTGATGCGGCGTGAATCGACGATGCGGGCCCGCAATTGGGCTTCACTCCAGCGACTGCCCGTGCCCGCCAGATCGGGTGCCAGGTTCCCCTGGAATCGCTCCTCGGGGATGGGTGCCGTGTGGCAGAGCAGGCACAAGCCCACCTGCCGACTTGCCACAATGGCCCGGCCGCGGGCCGCATCACCCGGTGTTGCGGTGAGCGGCGTGGGGAGTTCGCCAGCCAGCACCAAGGCTGGCCAGATCCAGGGCAGGCCCCACGCCAGCGCGCGCCGGCATGTCCGCCAGAGCCCCCGGGACCGGAAACCCGTGGCGGCCGTCCCGTCGGAATGTGCAAGGCCATGCACCGGTGGGCCGTCAGGCGCGCTTGAGGTCGTGCTTGCGCAGTGGCAGGTCGCGGATGCGTTTGCCCGTGGCCGCAAAGATGGCGTTGAGCACAGCCGGCGCGGCCACCGCGATGGTGGGCTCGCCCACACCGCCCCAGAAGCCACCGGACGGTGCCACGATGGTCTCCACCTTGGGCATGTCCTTCATCAGC
>CAYNWR010000413.1:0-2848 GCA_964400915.1 uncultured Burkholderiaceae bacterium | reverse complement strand
TGTTGCCGGGCACCTTGCCCAGCATCGCCTTGGCTTCCTTGCCGACGGCCTGGATCACCTTCTTGCCGTTGGGGCCACCCTCATGGCGGATGGCGACCACCGACGGCTCGTCCAGGACGATGCCTTTTTCGCGTGCAAAGATCAGGGTGTTCGCCGTGCCGAGATCAATCGCCAAGTCGGTCGACAGGTACCGACGAAAAGCTCCAAACATCCAAATTCCTCTCGGGGCGCTCGCGGCTTGCAATCCGGCATGCGAAAACCGCTGCCCGGGGCCGCTCATACAAAGGCGGGATAATACCGCAGCCCCTAGCGAAAAAGACCGATTGGCGCCTCCAAAATGGGCCTGCAACAGGCCTGATCGCCTTCGATCCCGGCACGCACACGTAACACCATGTCACTGACTTCCCAAGACATCGATCGCATCGCCCAATTGGCCCGGCTGGACCTGTCTGCCGGCGAGCGCGCTGCCCTGCTGGGCCAGCTCAACGGTTTTTTCGATCTGGCCCAGCGCCTGCAGGCGGTGGACACCCAGGGCGTGCAGCCCCTGACCCATCCGGTGGATGCCCTGCCGGGTGCCACGGCCCAGGCCCTGCGCCTGCGCGATGACGTCGTGACCGAAACCAACCGGCGCGAAGCCCACCAGCAAAGCGCGCCCGCAGTCGAGCGGGGCCTGTTCCTGGTGCCGCGTGTTGTCGAATAGGAGCGGCGCCGTGACGACGACCCCCTGGCACGAACAAGGCGTGGCCGAACTCGGCCGTGCGCTGGCCGCAGGCGAGGTATCCGCCCAGAATCTGGCGCGCCACTTTCTGGACCGCATTCGGGAGCACGACGCCGGTTTGGGCTGCTTTCTGGCCGTGAACGAAGCCGCCACCATGGCGCAGGCCCGTGCCGCCGATGCGCGGCTGGCGGCCGGCGAGCGCACCCCCTTGCTGGGCGTGCCCATTGCCCACAAGGACATCTTCGTCACGCAGGACTGGCCCAGCACCGCCGGCTCACGCATGCTGCAAGGACACAAATCATCTTTTGATAGCACAGTTACCAGCAACCTTGCTCGCTCGGGCATGGTTTGCCTGGGAAAACTCAATTGCGACGAATTCGCGATGGGTTCGAGCAACGAGAACTCGGCCTTCAAGCCCGTGCACAACCCCTGGGACCGCGCGCGGGTGCCTGGCGGATCGTCGGGCGCCAGCGCGGCGGCCGTGGCCGCCCGCCTGCTGCCGTGCGCCACCGGCACCGACACCGGCGGCTCGATCCGCCAGCCCGCATCGTTTTGCAACGTGACGGGCATCAAGCCCACCTACGGGCGGGCCTCGCGCTACGGGATGATCGCGTTTGCCTCCAGCCTCGACCAGGCCGGTCCGATGGCGCGCAGCGCCGAGGACTGCGCGCTGCTGCTGTCGGCGATCTGCGGCCCCGACCCGGACCGCGACGCCACCTCGCTGGATCTGCCGCCCGAGGACTTTTCGCGCCACCTGGGCGATTCGCTCGACGGCCTGCGCGTGGGCATTCCCCGCGAGTTCTTCGGTGATGGCCTGGCACCCGAGGTGCGAGCGGCCATCGAAGCGGCGCTGGCCGAACTGCGCAAGCTCGGCGCCCGCACGGTGGACATCAGCCTGCCGCGCACCGAGTTGTCGATCCCCGTGTACTACATCCTGGCGCCCGCCGAGGCCTCGAGCAACCTGTCGCGCTTTGATGGCGTGAAGTTCGGCCACCGGACGGCCGACCCCAAAGACCTGCTGGACCTGTATCGTCGCTCGCGCGCCGAAGGCTTCGGGCCCGAAGTCAAGCGCCGCATCATGATCGGCACCTATGTGCTCAGCCACGGCTACTACGACGCGTACTACGTGCAGGCGCAGAAGGTGCGGCGCATGATCGCCGACGATTTTCAGCAGGCCTTCACCCAGTGTGATGTGATTGCCGGGCCCGTCGTCCCCACGGTGGCCTGGCCCCTGGGCGGCCACGGCAGCGATCCCCTGGCCGACTACCTGGCCGACATCTTCACGCTGCCGGCTTCGCTGGCAGGCCTGCCCGGCATGAGCGTGCCCGCAGGTTTCGGCACGGGTGGTGCCGCTGCGGGGCCGCTGCCCGTGGGTCTGCAGCTCATCGGCAACTATTTTCAGGAGGCGCGGCTGCTGGGCGTCGCTCACCGCCTGCAACAGGCGACCGACTGGCACCGGCGTTCGCCGGCGGGGGTCTGAGCACCATGAGCACCAGCAAACTCGTCCGTGGCTGGGAAGTCGTCATCGGCTTCGAAACCCATGCCCAACTGCAAACCCGCAGCAAGATCTTCAGCCGCGCGTCCACGGCCTTTGGCGCCGAACCCAACACCCAGGCCAGCGCCGTGGACATCGCGCTGCCCGGCACATTGCCCGTGATGAACCGCGAGGCCGTGGCCTGCGCCATCCGCTTCGGCCTGGCCGTCAATGGCAACGACGCGGCCCATGTGGCGCGCCGCAGCATCTTCGCGCGCAAGAACTACTTCTACCCCGATCTGCCCAAGGGCTATCAGATCAGCCAGTTCGAGCACCCGGTCGTCACGGGCGGTGCGGTCACGTTCTTTGTGGGCGACGAGAAAAAGACCGTGCGCCTTGTGCGCGCGCACCTGGAGGAAGATGCTGGCAAATCGGTGCACGATGATGCGACCCTGGGCGCCGACAGCGGCGCGCGCGGCGGCATGAGCGGCATCGACCTCAATCGCGCCGGAACGCCGCTGCTGGAAATCGTCACCGAGCCCGACATGCGCTCGAGCGAAGAGGCTGTGGCCTACGCCAAGGAACTGCACAAGATCGTCACCTGGATCGGCATCTGCGACGGCAACATGCAGGAAGGCTCGTTCCGCTGCGACGCC
>CAYNWR010000412.1:0-2851 GCA_964400915.1 uncultured Burkholderiaceae bacterium | reverse complement strand
CTAGGGACAGGTTGAACAAGTTGGCGGTTGGATGAATTAGACGCGGATCCAAAGTGCGGGAAGGCCAGGGATTTCGCGAAAGGCCCTGGCCAGGGAACCGGCGCGCACCAGGGCAGTGGCGCGTTCAATATCGGGGGCCATCCACCGATCCTGCAGAAACCGCGGCACCTGCTTGCGAAGCAAGTCGTGTGCCGATTCCAGTGCAGGACTGCTGCGAAGCGGGCGCAGGAACTCGATCCCTTCGGCGGCGGCCAGCAGTTCGATGGCCAGAATGTGGGCCACGTTGGAGATCATGGGCTGCAGGCGACGCGCTGCAAATGTAGCCATGGAGACATGATCCTCCTGATTGGCGCTGGTTGGCAGGCTGTCGACACTGGCCGGATGCGCCAGCGACTTGTTTTCGCTGGCCAAAGCGGCCGCCGTCACGTGCGCAATCATGAAGCCGCTGTTCAGGCCGGCGTCCGAGGCCAGAAACGGCGGCAGGCGCGACACATGGCTGTCGATCAGCATGGCGATTCGGCGTTCGGCAATGGCCCCGACCTCGGCGATCGCGTTGGCCATTGCGTCGGCTGCCAGCGCAACAGGTTCGGCATGGAAGTTGCCCCCACTGACCAACGCGTCGTCGTCGGCAAAGACCAGGGGGTTGTCGGTGACCGCATTGGCCTCGCGTTCCAGTACCAGGGCCGCATGGCGCAGCTGATCCAGGCAGGCTCCCACAACCTGGGGCTGACAGCGCAGACAGTAGGGATCCTGAACGCGATCGTCTCCCTCGGTGTGCGAGGCCCGGATGGCACTGCCTGCCAGCAAGGCCCGGTAATACTGGGCGACGTCGATCTGCCCCGGGTGCCCACGCAGCGCATGGATGCGGGGATCGAAGGGTCCGTCGCTGCCACGCGCGGCGTCGACCGTCAAGGCACCGATCACCAGTGCCGATTCCAGCACGGATTCGAATGAAAAAAGTGCGTGCAAGGCCAGGGCCGTGGAAACCTGCGTGCCATTGATCAGTGCCAGCCCCTCCTTGGCCTGCAACTCAAGCGGCTCGATGCCGTGGTCTTGCAGAACCGAGTGGGCAGGCCGGCGCTGCGCGCCCACCAGGAACTCACCCTCGCCCAGGAGCGCCAGCGTGACATGCGCCAGCGGGGCGAGATCGCCCGATGCACCAACCGACCCCTGGCACGGTACCCATGGCACGAGTCCGGCGTTGTACACGGCCAGAAGGGTGTCGATAACGTGCTCCCGCACGCCAGATGCACCACGGGCCAGCGAAGCGGCCTTGAGCCCCAGCACCAGACGCACCACTTCGGGTGCCAAGGGCTCGCCCACACCAACGCTGTGCGAGCGGATCAGGTTGAGTTGCAAGGTGGCCAGGTCCGCCTCGCTGATGCGGGTGGACGCCAGTTTGCCAAACCCGGTGTTGACGCCATAGACCGGCGCGCTGCCAGCCGCCGCGCGCTGCACCACCGCAGCACTGGCCGCGATATCGGCTCGTGCGGTCGGGGCGATGTCCAGCCTGGCACCACCGGCATGGACGGTCCGCCATTCATCCAGACTGCAGCGACCCGGTTGCAGGATCATGATCAGGGCGCAACCATGGGCAGCTTCAGGCCTTGTTCCCTGGCGCACTCGATGGCACTGTCGTAGCCGGCATCTGCGTGGCGCATGACGCCGGTGCCCGGGTCATTCCACAGCACCCGCTCGATGCGGCGGGCGGCTGCATCGCTGCCATCGCAAACGATGACGACCCCGCTGTGCTGGCTGTAGCCCATGCCAACACCGCCACCGTGGTGCAGGCTGACCCACGTGGCGCCGCCTGCCGTGTTGAGCAGGGCATTCAGCAAGGGCCAATCGCTAACGGCGTCGGTGCCATCGCGCATGGCTACGGTCTCGCGGTTGGGGCTGGCAACGCTGCCGCTGTCGAGGTGGTCGCGACCAATCACGATGGGCGCCTTGAGCTCACCCGAACGGACCATCTCGTTGAAAGCCAGGCCCGCCCGGTGACGCTCGCCCAGGCCGATCCAACAGATGCGTGCCGGCAATCCCTGGAACGCGATGCGCTCGCCAGCCATGTCCAGCCAGCGATGCAGGTGGGTGTCGTTCGCAAAGAGCTCTTTCATCTTGGCGTCCGTCTTGCGGATGTCCTCCGGATCACCGGAGAGGGCCACCCAGCGAAACGGGCCTTTGCCACGGCAAAAGAGCGGCCGAACGTAGGCGGGTACGAACCCGGGGAAGTCGAAGGCGTTTGCCACGCCGGCGTCGAACGCCACCTGCCGGATGTTGTTGCCGTAGTCCACCGTGGGGATGCCCATGGCCTGGAAATCCAGCATGGCTTGAACATGGGTCGCGCAACTTTGTGCGGCAGCACTGCGCAACGCGGCGTGCTGTCCGGCATCGGTCTGAGCGGTCTTCCAACGCTCGACACCCCAACCCAGCGGCAAATACCCGTTGACCAGGTCGTGGGCGCTCGTCTGATCGGTGACGAGGTCGGGCTTCAGGCCACCAGCGCGCGCACGTTTGACGAGTTCTGGCAACACCTCGGCTGCGTTGCCAAGCAAGCCGATGGAAACAGCCTTGCCTTCGGCGGTGTATCGCTGGATGCGGGCCAGCGCGTCGTCCAGATCCCGGGCCTGTTCGTCCAGGTACCTCGAACGCAGGCGAAAGTCGATGCGCGATTGCTGGCATTCGATGGTCAGGCTGCAGGCGCCCGCAAAGCTGGCGGCCAAGGGTTGGGCACCGCCCATGCCGCCCAGGCCTGCCGTCAGAATCCATCGCCCCTTGAGCGAGCCCTGGTAGTGCTGGCGGCCGGCTTCCACAAAGGTTTCGTAGGTGCCTTGCACGATGCCCTGACTGCCGA
>CAYNWR010000411.1:0-2863 GCA_964400915.1 uncultured Burkholderiaceae bacterium | reverse complement strand
ACCCATGATCGGATACCCATGATCGGCCGTCTGCACGGCACCCTGCTGTCCAAGACCCCACCCCAGGTGATGATCGACTGCCACGGCGTCGGCTACGAGCTCGACGTGCCAATGAGCACCTTCTTTCACCTGCCCGCGCCGGGCGATACCGTCACGCTGCTCACACACTTCGTGGTGCGCGAGGACGCGCAGATCCTTTTTGGCTTTGCCAGCGCCCCCGAGCGCGAGGCGTTCCGCCAGCTCATCCGCATCTCGGGCGTCGGGCCGCGCACCGCTCTGGCGCTGTTGTCGGGCCTGGGTGTGGACGACCTGATCGACGCGGTGACGCGGCAAGACAGTTCGCGCCTGGTGAAGGTGCCGGGCATCGGCAAGAAAACCGCCGAGCGGCTGCTGCTCGAACTCAAGGGCAAACTGGCACCCGATCTGGGCGGGCTGGCCACGGGTGCGAGCGCCCTGCCCGGCGATGCCCGCTCGGACGTGCAGCAGGCCCTGGTGGCTCTAGGCTACAGCGATCGCGAGGCCGCCGCCGCCGTGAAGGCGCTGCCGCAGGGCATCGGCGTGAGCGAGGGCATCAAGCAGGCCCTGAGGGCCTTGTCGCGCGCCTGAGCCCAGGGTGAGCCCTCATGGAGGGCACAGCAGGGGGCTCAGCGCGGGTTGTGCACGTTCAGTTCGTTGATGACGGCTTCGACGTCGTCGAGGCTGCGAATCAGTTGCTCCAGCGCCGTCGCCTGTTGCGCGTTTCGCACACAACCCTTGAGCGTGACCCAACGCCGCTGACCTTCGAGCCAGACGGATGTATCGGCGAACCCCCCATGGTGCTCAATCGCGCGGACCGCTCGCTCGGCGATCTCGCGGTCGTAGAGGTAGGCGTTGGGCAAGCGGCAACGCCCTGCACGGTGGCACGAGGTGCCGCGTTCGGCCCGGTAATGCGCCTGCTCGCGCACCTCGGCGGCCGTCAGGCGCGGCGGGTACGGCACCGGGCAAGCGTCCAGACCGCGCGTCGCCTGGACGAACGGATCACCGAAGGGATTGAACAACAGGGCCTCGGTGCCACCTGCAGCGCCCGCCAGCACCAAGGCAACGACCAAGCCGCAAGTGACCCGGCGCCACGCAACCGCTGCACGCGGTCGGGACGATTGCACGCCGATCTGCCTGCTACTGGGCTTCGCGCACCACGCGATCGTGTTGCGGCTGAACCGGTCGGGCATTGTTGGGAAAGATGCGCGAGAAGAACCGAATCTGCTCCCGACTTGCCGTCACCGGTGCCTTGAGAACCATCCACAACACGCCCTCCGTGCAAGGCGGCGTTGTCAGGGACCCCAGAAACTGGAAGTAACGCATGTCCTTGGGAAACACTTGCGCCATCTGGAGCGCGTTCGCCGGGATCGGTACGCGGTCGTTCACATCCAGCGGCATGTAGGTCCACACCTGGTCGATGAAGGGGTTGGCCTCGCCCGGGTCGATCAGCACGGCCACCACCGCCAGCTGTCCCTGGTCGTTGCGATGCACCAGGTGCACCACCATCGAAAAGCCCTTGTGGTTGATGCGCTCTTCGGCCGGGTGGTGAAAGTGGAACTGCAGCAGCTTGTAGGTCGAGCCCCGCACGGTCAAGGTGTTGTCGCCAGCCACATCCACCTGGATGGTGTGGCCGTTGTTGACGACACTTCCACCGCTTGGCGAGTAGGCCGGCGCCAGCGGTTCGGCCGGTCCGGTGATCGTGCCCTCGTCGCGGATGTGAATGGGCGACTGGCGCCGACCGATCGCGCACAGATTGAATTCCGGCTTGAGCTTGCCCCAGACTTCCGGGCCCGTGGCGCCTTCGTAACCCCAATGGGCTTCGGTGTGAACACCAGCCGCCTTCGCATGGCCTTGCGCCTCGGCCAGAGCGGCGGGCTTGGCGGCTGGGGTGCTGGCCACGCGCTTGATGCCCGGCTGTGGCGCACCGGTCGGCAGGCCCAGCGCCCGCGCACGCGCCTTCAGGAACTCCTCGTCGGCGGCCACCTCGTCGTCGGGGCTGATCCGCGACGCGGGACGCGCCGTCGTGACCCGGCTGGGAATGGGCATGACCGGGCGCTCGGGCGTGCGGTTGCGCGTGGCCGATGGCACCTGGCGCTTGGCAGCGGCTTTTTCCTGTTGTTCAAGCGCGCGCTGCAGGTCGGCCGCGATGGACGATCGTTCGGCTTGAGGCTTGGCAGCCACAGCGGGCGGCGGTGTCAGGGATTCGCGGGCCGGCGGCTTCTCGGCCTTCGAGATGTCGATGAACTGAGGTCGCTTGGGGGCGCTGGCCGCGTCCGCCTTTGCCGCCGGGGCCGGAGCCTCTACCGGCCGACGCGCAGTGCGTGGGTTGGTTCCCTGAAGTTCGATTTGCGCTTGGGCATGAGCCGGTGTCCACCCGCCCAGCAGCACCCCGCCAAGGGCGATTCCCCAGGCGATGGCGCGCACAAGCACCGGGGCGCCGGGCGGCAGGCCCCGCAGCGTCGACGTGCGCATCGTCAAATTCGGTGAGCCAGGCGCATTCATTGGCGTTTCCACACTCCTGTATCGGCACACAATGCCGAATTCTTGAGCCATTCTCGATATAGTCTGGCAACGTGCCTACCCCACCGCAATGTATCGATTGCCTGCCTGTCGCGTGCCGCCCTTGAGCCTTCCGTGAGCCTTCAGACCGACGACTTCTCTGCCCCGGCGGCCGGGCGCACCCGCGCCGTGCTGGCCGCCACGGCCACCCCCGCCGAAGAAGCGCTGGAGCGCGCGCTGCGGCCCAAGCAACTGGCTGAGTATGTCGGCCAGGTAAAGGCGCGCGAGCAGCTTGAGATCTTCATCGGCGCGGCCAGAAAACGCGGCGAGGCGCTGGACCATGTGC
>CAYNWR010000410.1:0-2864 GCA_964400915.1 uncultured Burkholderiaceae bacterium | reverse complement strand
CGTCCCAATAGGGCATCGTGATGGCAATGCCATTGGATTTGGTGGCACTGGTCAGGTGCTTCTTGGGTCGCGATTGAGCCAACTCAAAGGCAAACTTGAGCACGCGATCGACGCCATGGCGCGACATGATGGTCTCCTGCATGACGATCTCGCGGGATGTCCCTGGGTACATGCGCCCACCCACAGCCGAATACTCGCCTTCGGTGTTCTCGCGCACGATGTACATGTCGATTTCGCCGGGCTCACGGCGCGAGCCATCACGGCGCACCACTGGCGCAACGATGCCCGGCATCAGGCGTGCAGGCCGCAGGTTGACGTACTGGTCAAACTCGCGGCGAAACAGCAACAGGGAACCCCACAGCGACACATGATCGGCAATCTTCTCGGGCCAACCCACCGCGCCGAAATAGATCGCGTCGTGACCACCCACCAGGTCGCGCCAGTTGGTGGGCATCATCGTGCCGTGGCGTTCGTAGTAGTCCCAGCTCGAAAAATCGAAGTGGTCGAATTGCAGATCGATCCCGAATTTGACGGCTGCCGCCTCAAGGACGCGCAAGCCCTCGGGCATGACTTCCTTGCCGATGCCGTCGCCGGGTATCACGGCGATGCGTTTCTTGCTCATGTCGTTGGACTTTCCTGTAACGAAGTGTTGGGGTTGGACCGGTTGGCGCCAAAAAAGGAAATGGCCTCGCTGATCAGAAGGCCGGGCACTTCCTCGGCAATGTAGTGCCCACTGGGAAGCACGGCGCCGCTGACCTGTCGGGCACGTTCGCGCCACAACTGAAGCACATCAAAGCATCGATTCACAGCGCCGTGCTCGCCCCAAAGCACTCGCAGGGGCTGCTCCAGCACGCGCCCGGCGGCAATATCGGCGCGGTCGTGCTCCAGATCGACCCCGGCGGCCGTGCGGTAGTCCTCGCACATTGCCCGCGCGCTGCCCGGAATCTGAACCGCACGCTCATAGGCTGCCATGGCTTGGGCGTCAAAGATCGACAAACCCCCTCGGCGCGCACCCATCAGGCTGCGGATGTAGCGCACAGGATCGCTTTCGATCAGGGCCTCGGGCAGCGGTGGGGGTTGGATCAGGAAGAACCAATGCCAGTAAAGCGTTGCGAATTCACGCGTGGTGTTGCTGTACATGGCCAGGGTCGGCGCGATGTCCAGCAGCATCATGCGCGTGACCGCATCGGACGCGTCCATGGCAAGCCGATGGGCCACACGCGCGCCACGGTCGTGGGCCAGCACCCCGAAGCGCTCGTGCCCGAGGTGACGCATCAACTCCCATGCGGCGCTGGCCATGGCGCGCTTGCTGTAGGGGTTGAGCTGGGCGCCATCCACCGCCGGTCGCGCTGAATCTCCATAACCCGGCAGGTCCATCAGCACCACACGATGCGAGCGCGCCAGTTCCGGCGCCACCCGATGCCACATCGCATGCGTCTGCGGATGGCCGTGCAAAAGCAGAAGTGGTTCGCCACTTTGAGATAATTCTGGGCTGTAGCGAGCGTGGATTCTGCACACACTGCTATCAAAATAGATAATCTTCCAGTCAGGCGTCATCTTGAGCTCCTATTTCGCAGCGGCAGGCGCCCGCACAACCAGCGCCACGCCCAGAGCGGTCAGGGCGATGCCACCCAGCGTCACGGCGTTGATCGGCTCGTCGAAAAGCATCCAGGCGATCATCGCGGTACAGGGTGGCACCAGATACATCAGGCTGGTGACGGAGGCAGCCGCGCCCCGCTGGATCAGCATGTAAAGCAGCGAACTGCCGCCCAGCGTCAGGCCCAGGACCGACCAGGCCATCGCGCCCGCAAGCTCGACGTTCCAGCGCATCGTTTCCGCCTCCAACAAGGCCAGCGGCAAGGTGATCAGAAACGCCGCCCCCAGTTGCACGGTGTTGGCCGTGCGAACGTCGCAGGCTTGGACATGGCGCTTCTGATAAAGCGTGCCCACCGTGATTGCCATCAGCGCCAGCGCGGCCAAGGCCAGGTTCAGGGCGTTGGCCTGATCGCCGACCGCGCCCTGAGTCAATTTGCGCGACACCACCAGTACGAGGCCCGCAAAGCCCAGCCCCAGACCAGCCCACTGACGGGTGGTCACGCGCGCACCCGTGGCCGACAACCACATCGCCGTCAACACCGGCTGCAGGCCCACGATCAATGCCGACAGGCCAGCCCCCATGCCCGCCTTCACCGCGGCCCAGACGCCGCCGAGGTAGCCCGCGTGCATCAAAACCCCCGTGATGGCCAGATGCCCCCATTGGGCGGCGCTGCGGGGCCAGGCCACACGGGCCAGCAGGATCCAGGGTAGAAAGCACAGGATGGACAGCGCATACCGCGTCGCCAGAAAACCCATCGGCGGCGCGTGGGGCATGCCAAATCGCGCCACGATGAAGCCGGTGCTCCAGATGAGCACAAACACCGCTGGCATGGCACGCAGCCAGGCCGAATCCTGCGAAGGCGCTGTCACAAGCCAGCCGACCTCATTGCACGCGGCGCCGGATTTCGGGCAAGGCTCGTTGCAGGTAGTAAACCATCGACCACACGGTCAGGATGGCGGCCAGCCAGATCAGCCAATGGCCCCAGACCCTCGTATGGATCAGCCCGAACAGCGGCCCGTCGAAAAGCAGAAAGGGGATGGCAACCATCTGCACGGTGGTCTTCACCTTGCCGAGCATGTGCACCGCGACGCTGCGCGAGGCGCCGATCTGCGCCATCCATTCGCGAAGGGCCGAGATGGCGATCTCGCGACCGATGATGATCAAGGCCACGAACACATCGGCGCGACCCAGGTGCACCAGCACGAGGAGTGCAGCACACACCAGGAACTTGTCGGCCACCGGATCGAGAAAGGCGCCGAAGGACGAG
>CAYNWR010000409.1:0-2865 GCA_964400915.1 uncultured Burkholderiaceae bacterium | reverse complement strand
TCACCTTGTCCCAGGCTTCCAGCGGGTAGTCCTCGGTGGGCGCGCCCCAGGTGGCGCCGGCGTTGTTGACGAGGATGTCGATCTGCCCGAGTTTCTCCATGGCCGCGTCGCAGACCTTCTGCACCTGCGCCGGGTCGCTGGCGTCGGCGGCGATCCAGTGGGCCTCGATGCCCCTGGTCTTCAGGTGCGCGACTGCTTCTTCCAGGTCGGCGGCCTTGCGCGAGCTGAGCATCAGCTTCGCGCCGGCCTCGCCCAGGGACTCGGCAATCTGCAGCCCCAGGCCGCGCGAGCCGCCGGTCACCAGCGCGGTCTTGCCGCTCAGGTCGAAGAGTTTCTGGATCGGTGTGCTCATGTCGGGTGTCTCCGGTGGGAAAGTTCAAGGGCGGCGCGAGCGCAGCCAGAGCAGGAAGGCGCCGCCGGCGATCATCGCGCCGCCGGCCGCGGCCAGCGACCAGCCGGTGGCCAGTCGGTGTTCCATGAACCAGATGCCGAGGCCGATCGCAAACAGCCCGGCATAGATCAGCACCCAGATCAGCTTGTCGAGCGTGTCATTGCGCATGCTCAGAACTCGTCGGGCTGCATGTCGCGGCACACCGGCTGGCGCGCCGCCACCGGCAGCAGCCAAGCGTCGACCTTGGGCAGCTCGTAGGCGTAGAAGCAGCGCATTGCCGCCAGCCGGCCGCGATCGGCGGCGCTGTCGGGCCGGGCCTGGCACACGCGCGCCACGTCCAGCCACAACCAGGCCAGCACCACATGGCCGAAGGCCTGCAGATACGGCGTGGCGTTGGCCAGCGCTTCTTCGGGACTGCCGTGGACCCACGCGGCACGCGTCGCCGATTGCAGCGTCTGCAGCGCCGTCAACAGTTGCCTGGCCGGCGCGGCCAGCGACGCATCAGCCGCCTGCGCCTGCTGTGCAGTCCCGCGCATGCGCGCGGCCAGCAGCGCGAAGGCGGCACCGTCCTGCATCAGCACCTTGCGCCCCAACAGGTCCAGCGCCTGGATGCCGTGCGTGCCCTCGTGGATCATGTTCAGGCGGTTGTCGCGCCAGTACTGCTCGACCGGAAAGTCGCGCGTGTAACCGTAGCCACCATGGATCTGGATGGCCAGCGAATTGGCTTCCAGGCACCATTCACTGGGCCAGCTCTTGGCGATGGGGGTGAGCACCTCCAACAGCAGCCGTGCGTCGTCGGCCGCCTCGCCGGTGCCGGTGTGGTGCTCGTCCACCAGGAGCGCGCAATACAGCTCCAGCGCGAGCGCCCCTTCGCTATAGGCCTTTTGCGCCAGCAGCATGCGCCGGATGTCCGCGTGCTCGATGATGCGCACCGGCGGCGCGGCGCTGTCCTTGCCGCTTGCGCCCACGGGCCGCCCCTGGGTCCGTGTGCGTGCGTAGTCCAGCGAGGCCTCGTAGCCGGCCATGCCCAGCATCGTGGCGGCCATGCCAACGCCGATGCGGGCCTCGTTCATCATGTGGAACATGCATCGCAGGCCCTCGCCCGGCGCGCCGACGCGGTATCCCACGGCGCCGGCTTTGCCGGCAACTGGAAAACGCCCCTCGCCAAAATTGAGCAGCGTGTTGGTGGTGCCACGCCAGCCGCACTTGTGGTTGAGGCCTGCCAGCGCCACATCGTTGCGGGCCCCGTTCAGGTGTCCCTGGGCATCGACCAGGCGCTTGGGAACGATGAACAGCGAGATGCCCTTGGTCCCGGGGACCAGGCGGCCACTTTCATCCGGAATTTTGGCCAGAACCAGATGGACGATGTTTTCGGTGAGCTCGTGTTCGCCCGACGAGATCCACATCTTGTTGCCAAACAGGCGGTAGCGCGGCCCCAGGGTGTCGGTTTCGAAATCCTCCCCATCGGGCACGGCGCGTGTTGCAATGTCCGAAAGCGATGAACCCGCCTGCGGCTCGCTCAGGCACATGGTGCCCGCCCAGCGCCCGGAAAACTCATTGAGCGCAAACACCTGCTGTTGCATGGGCGTGCCATGTGCCATCAGCAGATTGGCGTTGCCCACGGTGAGCAGGCCCGAACCGATGCTGACCGAGGCCTTGGCAAAGAAGGCATTGGCCGCGGCTTCGATCACATAGGGCAATTGCATGCCCCCAATGGCTTGGTCCTGCGCGGCACTCAACATGCCCGATTCGGCATAGGCATCCCATGCCGCCTGGGTGGCTGCTGGCAGAACCACCCGCAGGCTGCCATCGGGGTCGGTCACCGTGCGGGGTTCTTCCAGATCCACCAGCCGGTTGTGCGGTGCGAATTTTTCGCGGGCGATGCGTTCGCAGGTGTCAAGAACGGCGTCAAAGGTTTCACGGCCGTGCTCGGCAAACCGGGTCCGTGAGGTGAGGGATTCGACACGAAGCCACTCGTACAGAAGAAAGTCGATGCAGTCGCGCACTTGGCGGTCCTCGGGTCTGGGATGGATGCGAAACGGCGCTCAGGCGCCCGCGACGGGCACGGTTCGTGTCCACACGCCCGGGCTGCGGGCTTGTCTTGTCGAATCCGGCCTCTTACAAGACCTCGAACACGCCCGCCGCACCCATGCCACCACCAATGCACATCGTCACGACGACGCGCTTGGCGCCCCGCCGCTTGCCCTCGATGAGGGCATGCCCCGTCAGGCGTTGCCCACTGACGCCATAGGGATGCCCGACGGCAATCGCGCCGCCATTCACGTTGAGGCGGTCGGCCGGAATGCCCAGCTTGTCTCGGCAGTACAGCACCTGCACCGCGAAGGCCTCGTTGAGCTCCCACAGGTCGATGTCAGAGACCTTCAAGCCGAGCTTGGATAGCACCTTGGGCACGGCAAAGACCGGGCCGATGCCCATCTCGTCGGGCTCGCAACCGGCCACCGCGAAGCCGAGGA
>CAYNWR010000408.1:0-2877 GCA_964400915.1 uncultured Burkholderiaceae bacterium | reverse complement strand
CGATGCCAGCCTGTGCAACGCCGGTGACGCAGGGCATGATCGTTCGCACGCGAAGTGACAAGGCGATCAAGGCGCAGAAGTCGGTGATGGAGTTCCTCCTGATCAACCACCCGCTCGATTGCCCGATCTGCGATCAGGGCGGTGAATGCCAGTTGCAGGATCTGGCCGTCGGTTACGGTGGCACGCATTCGCGCTACGAAGAAGAAAAGCGGGTCGTCGCGCACAAGGATGTGGGACCCCTGATCAGTATGGAGGAGATGAGCCGCTGTATCCATTGCACACGCTGTGTGCGGTTTGGTCAGGAGATCGCCGGCGCGATGGAGCTGGGCATGATTCACCGGGGCGAACACTCCGAGATCACCACCATGCTTGGCAACACAGTCGATTCCGAGTTGTCGGGCAACATGATCGACATCTGTCCGGTGGGTGCTCTGACCAGCAAACCGTTTCGATACAGTGCTCGCACCTGGGAGCTCAGCCGTCGCAAGTCGATCAGTCCCCACGATTCCACGGGCGCCAACTTGATCGTGCAGGTCAAGAACCATCGGGTGATGCGGGTCGTTCCCCTTGAGAACGAGGCGGTCAACGAATGCTGGATCGCCGATCGAGACCGATTCTCTTATGAGGCGCTCAACGGGCCCGAGCGTCTGACGACGCCGATGATCAAGCAGGGTGGCCAGTGGCGTGATGTTGATTGGGCCACCGCATTGGAATATGTGGCCAACG
The DNA here is from genome assembly GCA_964400915.1 of uncultured Burkholderiaceae bacterium. Classification (GTDB taxonomy): domain Bacteria; phylum Pseudomonadota; class Gammaproteobacteria; order Burkholderiales; family Burkholderiaceae_C; genus CAYNWR01. Next base: position 2,151 of record CAYNWR010000408.1, on the reverse strand, counting down.
GCCTCACGCGCGTGCGCAAGGAACATGGTGCGGCCAGCTTGGGGCTGTTGGCCAGCCCCCACAGCACCCTGGAAGAGCTGCATCTGGCGACACAACTGATGCGTGGCCTGGGAAGCGACAACGTCGATCACCGCCTGCGCCACGCGCAGTTCGTTGCGCCCCCCGCCGGGGTGGCCCGCTGGCTGGGGTGCGCCATTTCCGACTTGAGCCAACTCCAGCGCGTCTTGGTTGTCGGCTCGAACCTTCGCAAGGATCATCCCCTGTTTGCCCAGCGCATTCGCCAGTCGGTCCGAAAGGGCGCCAAGCTGCTGGTGCTTGGCGAGGGGCCTGTCGATTGGGCGATGCCGGTGCACCAGACCCTTGACGTCCCAAGTTCCGCATGGGTGGGTGCTCTGGCAGATGTGGCTGCCGCGATTGCTCAGATCAAGGGCGTTGTGGCTCCGGTTGCCGATCGCGCACCAGGCAATGGCGCAGTGGCCATTGCGCAGGCGTTGGTGGCGGGCGAGCGCAAGGCCATTCTGCTTGGAAATGCGGTCGCCCACCATGCGCAGTCAATGTCCTTGCTGCAGTTGGCCAATTGGATCGGACAAGCGACGGGTGCTAGCGTTGGTTTCCTGACAGAAGCCGCGAACACGGTCGGTGCACAACTGGTCGGCGCGTTGCCGCTTCAAAAGGGCCTTCACGCCCAGCAGATGCTCGGTGGGGGGCTCAAGGCGGCCATCCTGTTGGGAACCGAGCCTGAGTACGATTCGGCCGCCGGTTCGAGCGCCCGCGCCGGCCTCGCCCAGGCCGATCTGGTGGTCAGCCTCAACGCGTTCCGGGCCAACCTGGATGTCTGCGACGTGGTGCTGCCAATCGCACCATTCACCGAAACGTCGGGCAGTTTTATCAACGCTGAAGGCCGCCTGCAGAGCTTCCATGCGGTTGTTCGGCCTTTGGGCGACGCGCGACCGGCCTGGAAGGTGTTGAAGGTCCTCGGCGACATGATGGGTGTCACTGATCTGGCCTACGAATCGTCGCAAGATGTCTTGCGGTCAATTCCCGGCCTGCCTGCAGCGTCGGGCGACCTGACGGATCCTGCGCGACTGGCCAATGCCACACCAGCTGCTGCCTCGATTGAACTGGAAGCGGCCGCTGCCGCCCCGGTGGTTGCGTCGATCTACCAGCTGGATGGCATCGTGAGGCGTGCTCCGTCCTTGCAGGCCACTTCGGATGCCCGTGCTGCGCGCGTTTCGGTCGCGAAGGGGGCGCCATGATCGATACCCTGCACGGCATGGGTCAGGGTTTGATCGCCGCTTCGTGGTGGTCTACGTACACGTGGCCGGTGCTCTGGACCTTGATCAAGATCGTTGCGGTGGTGCTGCCCTTGATGGGCTGTGTGGCTTACCTCACCTTGTGGGAGCGCAAGGCCATCGGCTGGATGCAGATCCGGCTCGGACCCAATCGCGTCGGTCCCTTCGGTCTGTTGCAGCCCATTGCCGATGCGCTGAAGTTGCTGACCAAAGAGATCATCATCCCGGCGGCGGCCAACAAGGCCTTGTTTGTGCTCGGGCCCATCATGACCATCATGCCAGCGCTGGCCGCATGGGCCGTGGTTCCATTCGGACCCGATGTCGCGCTGGCCAACATCAATGCCGGGCTGCTGTTCCTGATGGCCATCACCTCGTTGGAGGTGTATGGGGTCATCATCGCGGGCTGGGCGTCGAACTCCAAATACGCGTTCCTGGGTGCGCTTCGGGCTTCGGCGCAGATGGTCAGCTACGAAATTGCCATGGGGTTTTGCTTGGTGGTGGTGCTGATGGTGTCGGCCAGTCTCAACATGACCGACATTGTTCAGTCGCAAGGGCGCGGGTATTTCGCAGACCAGGGCCTGAACATCCTGTCCTGGAACTGGCTGCCGTTGCTGCCGATCTTTGTTGTCTACGTGATCGCCGGCATTGCCGAAACCAATCGCCATCCGTTCGACGTCGTCGAGGGAGAGTCAGAAATCGTGGCTGGGCACATGATCGAGTACTCGGGGATGTCCTTTGCCATGTTCTTCCTGGCGGAATACGCCAACATGATCCTCGTGTCGGTGCTGGCGGCCATCATGTTCCTGGGTGGCTGGTTGCCGCCGATCGACAGTGCCTTGTTCAACTGGATTCCAGGTTG
>CAYNWR010000407.1:0-2879 GCA_964400915.1 uncultured Burkholderiaceae bacterium | reverse complement strand
CCCACCAGAGCTGGCGGCTGATGCACCAGTCCTGGATGTTGCGCATCCACTGGAAATAGGTGGATGCGTGGTTCTCGGGGTGAAAGCGCACCGCGCCGCTTTCGACAGCTTCGATGGCCCGCGCGGCGATGCTGTGCCCGTCCGGCCCGGGCTTGGTGGTCGAGACGAACCATTGGTCGGTCAGCATGGGCTCGACCACCTGCCCCGTGCGCGCACAGATGGGCGACATCATCTTGTGGGGCTTGATCTCGATCACGTAGTTGCCGGCCTGCAGATCGGCCAGAAACGCCTTGCGCGCGGCATAGCGGTCCAGGCCACGGTAGGGGGCCGGGCCGTTGTCGTTGATGGCGGCGGCCAGCGTGAAGATCGTGATCAGCGGCAGGCCATGGCGCTGCGCGCAGGCGTAGTCGTTGAAATCGTGGGCACCGGTGATCTTCACGCAGCCCGAGCCGAAGGAGCGGTCGACAAAATCATCCGCGATGATCGGGATGTTTCGATCGCACAGGGGCAGTTGCACCCATTTGCCCACCAGGTGCCGGTAGCGCTCGTCTTCGGGATGCACCGCCAGGGCGCCGTCGGCCATCATGGTTTCGGGCCGCGTGGTGGCGATCGTCATGCCGCGCTGCAACTGTCCATCGATCCGTTGCGGGCCATCGACGAAGGGATAACACACGTAATGCATGCGCCCGTCGGTTTCGACGTGCTCGACCTCCAGATCACTGACCGCGCTTTGCAGCACCGGATCCCAGTTGACCAGGCGCTTGCCACGGTAGATCAGACCTTGCTCGTACAGGGCCACGAAAGTCTGGGTGACGATCTTCGACAGGCGATCGTCCATCGTGAAGTATTCGCGGCTCCAGTCGACGCTGGCACCCATGCGGCGCATCTGCGTGGTAATGGTGTTGCCCGACTTTTCCTTCCAGCGCCAGACATGCTCAATGAAATTGGTGCGGCCCAGTGCGTGGCGGCTCAACCCCTTGTCCTGCAATTGGCGTTCCACAACGATCTGGGTGGCGATGCCCGCGTGGTCGGTGCCCGGAACCCAGACGGTGTTGAACCCGCGCATGCGGTGGTAACGCGTGAGCGAATCCATGATCGTCTGGTTGAACGCGTGTCCCATGTGCAGCGTGCCCGTGACATTGGGCGGCGGCAACTGGATGGCAAAAGCCGGCGCGTCATCGCGCGCAGCCCCGGTGCCGCGAAAGCCCGCTTGTGAAAGGCCCTGGGCCTCCCAGCGGGGGCCCCAGACGGCTTCGATGACGGCGGGTTCGAAGGATTTGGCCAGGCTGGCCAGCGCGGGCTGGGCCGGGCCTGTGCCTGGGGCGGCCGATGCCGCCGGTTGGGATGGGTTCATGCGCGAGGGTTTTGTGCGGCTGCGGCGGCGGCGATGCAATCGCCCAGCACGCGGCTGTCGCCGATCTGATTGGCCAGCAGCAGGATAAGGCGGGCGTTGAGTTCTTGGGATTCGTCGGCTGTCAGGCCCGTGTGGGCGTCCAGCAGTTGTTCGTAGAAGCGGTCGGCATCTTCCAGGTGGAGGTTGGTTTTCATCGGGGATTCCTCAGCGCAGGGCCAGGGCCCGTTCGACGGCGGCCACCAGCTTGGCGTCCACCACCTCGCCGGTGTCGGCCAGGTACGCGTCCGGCCGCACCAGGGCCCACGCATGGCCGAAGACGTGGCAGGCACCTTGCAGGTGGCCTTGCAGATCGCGCACATGCTCACGCGCACGCGGCCGCGCCCCGGCGGGCACCACCTGCACGGCAACCAGGGGCGCGGTGCCACACAGCTCGCGCACGCGCCGCGCCTGATCGCCCGCCAGATCCGAGAACACCAGCAGCAGCAGGCGACCTTGCGCCCAGCGCAGCAGATCGTTGACCGTGCCCTTGGAGCCGTCCGCCCAGGTCAGCGCCACGTTCTGCACCGACACCCCGCCGCCGGAGCCGCAGCTTGGCGAGCGCGTGTAGGTGTTGGCAACCGCCATGCGCCCGGTGTTGACCAACTGCCGTGCAAAGGGGTGTTTGCGGGCCAGGGCCAGCGTGGCGCGGCGGAACACCCGCTCCATGCCGTCGGCAGGCCGCAGAAAGCGCGCGGTGCGGTTGGTGACGCGCACGTTCTGCTGCGCGGCTTCATGGCGCTCATCGTGATAGCTGGCCAGCAGGCTGTGGTCGGCCTGGGCCTTGAACACGGCAGCGAATTTCCAGGCCAGGTTGTCGGCGTCGGAGATGCCGCTGTTGCCCCCGCGGGCCCCGAACGGACTGACCACCTTGGCCGTGTCGCCTGCAAAGTAGACCCGTCCCGGATGCAGGTGGTGAACACACATGCTGCGGTAGGCATAGGGGCCAACCCAGACCAGCTCGATGTCGGCATCGGGTCCGAACTGCCGGGCCAGGCGCGCCTTGACCACGTCCTCGCGGCTCACTTCGGCGGGGTCCGATCCCGGCGCCATCTGGTAATCGATGCGCCAGACTTCATCGCCCATCTTGTGCTGCCAGACGGCGCGGCTGTCGTTGAACGGGGCCTCGATCCAGGTGTGCCGCTCGGTGGGCGGCGCGCGGCGAAAGCGCACGTCGGCGATGCACCAGCGGTCGTCACCGCGCTTGATGTCCAGCTCGGCACCGGTCCAGGCATGAAAAGGCGTGCCCGAACCTGTGGCGTCAACCACGTGCTCGGCCGACACCTGGTAGGTTCCGGCCGGTGTCTCGATCGTCAGCAGACCCCGCTCGCTCGATTCTTCGTAGGCAACCACCCGTGATTTCCAGCGCAGGTCGGCGTGACCCAATTCGTGGATGCGCTCCACCAGGAACCCTTCGATGTAGACCTGCTGGATGTTGATGAAGGGCGGCTGCGCCGACAGGTTGACGTTGCTCTGATGGCGCAGATCG
>CAYNWR010000406.1:0-2879 GCA_964400915.1 uncultured Burkholderiaceae bacterium | reverse complement strand
CCGCCTGCGGACGGCGCTGGTGCGGTGGCACTGCCCGACAGGCGCAGGGGCGCTGCCGCGCTCGCAGGCAGGGCCGGTGCGCTTGCCGCCGAAGCCGGGGGGCGCGGCGTGAGCACCACCCGCACCCGCCCTCCCAGGGAACCGGCGCCTGCACCACCCGCTGCAGCGGGGTTGCCGTCCACCGTGAACACTTCGGTGGTGTTGTCGAACACGATCAACGCCCCGTGCACCTCGTCGTTGAGCGTCGCACCCCGGTAGCGGCGCAATTCGGCGCGGCGCCGGAAGGTCACGGAATCGGCCTTGCCGTTGTACTCGACCACCTCGGCTTCGCCCTCGATGGTTTCGTCGACGCCATCGCGCTTTTGCTTGAAATAGGCACGGGCGCCGGGTTCGGCGGTCCCCACGCCATGCTGAAAGCCCTCCGCGTCCTGACGGACCTCCAGGCGCGCCGCGCGAATGACAATGGACCCTTTGGTGACGACCACGCGCCCCGTGAACACGTTCACCCGCTTGAGGTCGTCGTAGCGCATGGCGTCGGCCTCGACGTTCATGGGTTTTTGCCGATCCGCGCGCTCCGCCTGCACCGGACCGCCAATCGTCAGGGCACCCAGCAGCACGAGGAACCCGAGGCAGGTGTCGCGACAGCTGCCCAGGGCATTCCATTCAAACGGCATGATTCTTGCTGGCCTCATGGCGACATTGTAGAGGCCGGTGGTGACCCATCGGTCGCCCGATGTACCGATTCAGGCCCTTTTTGGCGGTGCATTGGAGACACCGGCTGGTTGGCCAGGGTCTGGCCACCAAGCCAATCCCAGACCAACGCCACCGCCCCGGCGCGGGCGTTCAGCCCCGACGCGCCGGCGGGCAAGGCTGCCCAGCAACACACACCCGGAAGGTGTGCGCCTACTTACCTTTTCGAACCTGATCGATCAGGAATTCGGCAACCTGCAGGGCACGCCCCATCGATCCGGCCGTGCCCCCGTCGATGTAGAAGCGTCCTGCGACACCCAGCGACGGCACCCCGGTGATTTTGTAGGCATCCTGCAACTGCACCGCCCTTTTGGCCTTGGAGGCCACGCCAAACGAACCGTAGGCGTCCACAAAGGCTTTTTTGTCGAGTCCGATCTTCTCGATCCAGCCGAGCACCGCAGCATCGGTTGCGAGGTTGTTCTTTTCGGCATGGATCGCATAGAACACCTTGCGGTGCACGTCGTCGAGCTTGCCCATGGCTTCCAGTGCGAAATACAGCTTCTGCTGGGGCACAAAATCGTCGCGGAAGGCAATTGGCATGCGGCGCACGGCAACGTCCTTGGAGGCCGCACTCTTGGCCCAGGCATCGAACTGGGGTTCGAAGGCATTGCAATGGGGGCAGCTGTACCAGAAGAACTCGATGAGTTCGACTTTTCCGGGTGGGGTGTCGACCGGGGCGCGCTGCGACAGGGTCAGGTAATCCTTGCCGTTTTGGGGCACCGGGCCCTGCGCATGCGCCAGGCGGGCGGCGCCCAGCAAGGCCGAGCCCAGGGCAGCGGCGGTGGAAAAAGCGCGTCGTTTCATGCGAAAAACTTCCTTGGCAATGTCATTCAAACGGATTGGAGGCGACTGCGGTGCACAAGTTCGCCACCTCGGAACCGAAAGGCCCGCTGCTGGTGCGTCACGGGCGCTGCACCCGCACCAGTGCGGTCTCCAGGCCGGCGCCTTCCAGCCGCTCCTTGGCCTGATCGGCATCGGCCTTGGTGCGGTAGGGGCCTGTTCGCACGCGAAACACCGTCCGTCCGGCCTGCTCACGTTCGGTGACCTTGGGTTCCCATCCGAGCATCGTGAGCTTGACCCGCTGCGACTCGGCCTCTTCGGCGTTGCGGTAGGCACCCACCTGCACGTAATAGTCAAAAGGGTCGGCCACAGTGTCTGCTGCCGCTCGCGCGCGGGCCAGGTCGCCCAATGGGTCTGCCGCCGACGCGGAGGAGCGTGCAGCCGATGCCGCCACTTGCGATGACGATGCAGCCACCGCCGGTGCCGACGCCGACGCTTGCGCGGGGCCGGCACCGGAGGCGCCGCCGACCGCCCCGGAAGCCGCCGTGGCCGGCCGCATCGGGTTCTTGCCATACAGGGGGGCGTTGGGATCCCAGTCCTTGTTCTTGCGGCTTTCGGCGGCGTCCTGATCGGCCGTGCGGCTGGGCGCCTTGCCGATGCTGGGCAAGGGCACCTTGGTGACGTAGACCGCCACCGCCAGCGCCAGGCCCAGCCCCACCACCAGGCCGATCAGCAGACCGGCAATGGTTCCACCGGCCTGGGAACGGTAGCCAAGCGACAGGCCAAAAGGCTTGGTGGGTGGATGCATCACATTCTCTGGGGCGCCGAGACACCCAACACAGCCAGCCCATTGTGCAGCACCTGTGCACAGGCGGCGACCAGCGCCAGGCGGGCACGCCGCTCACGGACATCGTCGACCAGGATGCGCTCGGCGTCGTAGAAGGAGTGGTATTGCGAGGCCAGTTCGCGCAGGAAGAAGGTGACATCGTGCGGCGCGAAATCCGTAGCCGCGGCCTCCAGCATCACCGGATAGCGGGCCAGCATCATCAGCAGGGCCAGCGCTGGCGCGCTGGACAGGGGTGTCAGGTCCGCACTCGGCAAGTCCTGCTGGCGATCACCGTGCTGCTGCAGCGCTGCGGCCAGCACCGAGCAGATGCGCGCGTGAGCGTACTGCACGTAGTAGACCGGGTTGTCGTTGTTCTGCGCAAGCGCCAGATCGACATCAAAGACGTACTCGGTATCGGGTTTGCGCGAGAGCAGGAAGAAGCGCACGGCGTCCTTGCTGGTCCACTCGATCAGGTCGCGCAGCGTCACGTAGCTGCCGGCGCGCTTGGAGATCTTCACCTCCT
>CAYNWR010000405.1:0-2888 GCA_964400915.1 uncultured Burkholderiaceae bacterium | reverse complement strand
GGGCAGCCCGCCTGGCAGGAAGTGCCGGGCGAATACCGCTCGCTGCTGCGCCGCCTGATCGTGGTGCAGGGCGACACCGAGCCGGCATCGGTGGAGCAGCAGCGGCACCTGGGCGCGACCGCGCCTTCGCTCTACGACATGCGCAACCTGTTCCAGGTCAACGTCGAGGAAGGCCGGCACCTGTGGGCCATGGTGTACCTGCTGGTCAAGTATTTCGGGCGCGACGGTCGCGAAGAGGCGCAGGCCTTGCTGGAGCGGCGCAGCGGGCAGCAGGACAACCCGCGCATCCTGGGCGCCTTCAACGAGCGCACACCCGACTGGCTGAGTTTCTTCATGTTCACCTACTTCACCGATCGCGACGGCAAGATGCAACTGGCGGCGCTGGCGCAGTCGGGTTTCGATCCGTTGTCACGCAGCTGCCGGTTCATGCTGACGGAAGAAGCGCACCACCTCTTTGTGGGCGAGACGGGCATCGGACGCACGGTGGAGGCCACCTGCGACGCGATGCAAAAGGCCGGCATCACCGATCCCTTCGATCGCGACGCCATTCGTGCCCTGGGTGTGATCGACCTGCCCACCTTGCAGAAGAAGGCGAACTTTCACATGTCGGTCACGCGGGACCTGTTTGGGTCGGAGGTGTCGTCCAATGCGGCGGAGGCCTTCAGTTCGGGCCTGAAGGGCCGCTTCAACGAAAGCAGCCTGAGCGACGACCACCAGCTGGAGGGCGCCACCTACCCGGTGCTGCGCATCGTGGACGGGCGCTTCGTGACCGAGGAGGTGCCGGCCCTGCGCGCGATCAACAGCCGCCTGCTGGACGACTACATCACCGACTGCCAGGGTGGCATCGATCGCTGGAACAAGACCATCGCCAAATACGGCATCGCGTTTCAGTTCACGCAACCTCACAAGGCCTTCAACCGTCGCATCGGCGAATTTGCGGGCGCCCATGTCAGCCCGGCCGGCGAGATCCTGGATACCGGCACCTGGGAACAGCGTCGGGGGCAATGGCTTTGCGACGACGCCGACCACCGCTTCATCGAATCGCTGATGAAGCCGTGTTTCGAGCCGGGCCGGTACGCCAGCTGGATCGCGCCGCCTCGCATGGGCATCAACAACCAGCCCGCCGATTTCGAGTACGTGCGCATCGAGCATTCCTGAGTTGCGCGCCGGGGGAGCATCGCGCGGTGCGCTCGTTGCACAATCCGCGCCATGCTTACGCACCCCAAGATCGATCCCGTCGCGCTGCAACTCGGGCCGGTGGCCATTCATTGGTACGGCATCACCTACCTGGTGGCTTTTGCGCTGTTCTATTGGTTGGGCACGCGCCGTTTGCGCCATCCGCCTTTTGCCCTGCAAAGCGGTCCGCAGGCCTGGGCGCGACGCGACATCGAGGACATCCTTTTTTATGGCGTGATCGGGGTGGTGGCGGGTGGCCGCATCGGGTATTGCCTGTTCTACAAGCCCGCGTACTACCTGTCGCATCCGCTGGAGATTCTGGCGGTGTGGCAAGGTGGCATGAGCTTTCACGGGGGCATGCTGGGTGTGCTGGTGGCCATGGCCGTGTATGCGCGCCTGCGCCAGCGCCCGTGGCTGCAGGTGACGGACTTGATTGCACCCTGTGTGCCCGTGGGCCTGGCCAGCGGGCGCATCGGCAATTTCATCAACGGCGAGTTGTGGGGGCGCCTGGCCGACCCGAAACTGCCCTGGGGCATGGTGTTTTCCAACAGTGGCACCCTGCAGCCGCGCCACCCGTCGCAGCTGTATCAGTTTGCGCTTGAAGGCGTGCTGCTGTTTGCCCTGCTGTGGTGGTACGCGCGTGGCGGCCGCCCCGAAGGTCGACGCCTGGGTCAGGTGTCTGGCGCCTTCCTGGTTGGCTATGGCGTCATGCGTTTCGTGGCCGAGTACTTTCGTGAGCCCGACGCCCACCTGGGCCTGCTGGCGCTGCAGCTGAGCATGGGGCAGTGGCTGTGTGTGCCCATGGTGGTGGCCGGCGTGGCAATGTGGATCTGGGCCAGTCGACGGCCAGCCTGATAGGCCGGCGCCATTCGGCGCGGCCGGGTGGACATGCGCCAACGGCGCCGGCCCAACAACACGGGCAAAGGCTGTTGCCGAGGCACCGTACCTGAGGGGATTCGGGTAAGCCCGCACTGGACGGATTGGTTGGCATTAGCCATAATTACGCAGAATCACAGATCGATTGTTTGCTCGATCGGTCTTTGACCCGGGGCCAGCCGTGGGTGGCTGCCCGGGCCGGCTGCGCCGATTCGAAGCGCGCTGGACGCAGGCCTGTCGGGGCACTTTTTTTTGAGAGGATGGCCATGCGCCTGGTCCACAACTCGATGCACGACGAGGTTGCCGAGAAGCTGCGCCAGCGCATCTTCTCGGGCGAGCTGCCGCCCGGCTCGTTCCTGGACGAACCGGCCTTGGCCGACATGCTGGCCATCTCGCGCACGCCACTGCGCGAGGCCCTCAAGGTGTTGAGCGCCGAGGGCCTGGTGCGGCACGAGCCGCGTCGAGGCTGTTTTGTCAACGAAGTCACCGAGCGCGACCTGGACGAGATCTTCCCGGTGATCGCCCTGCTGGAAGGGCGCTGTGCCCACGAGGCCGCGCGCAACGCCAGCGACGCCGAGCTGCAAGCCCTCGAGGGCTTGCACGATCGCCTGTGCCGGCACGCCAACGCGGGGCGAATCAACGACTACTACGCATGCAACCATGCGATCCACGAGGCGATCATTGCGCTGGCCGACAACCGCTGGCTGGCCCAGACCATTGGCGATCTGCGCAAGATCCTCAAGCTCGCGCGCTTGCAGCAGTTGCACGCGCCAGGGCGCCTCAAGCAAAGCCTCAACGAACACCTGGCGGTGTTTGCGGCCTTGAAGGCGCGCGAC
>CAYNWR010000404.1:0-2929 GCA_964400915.1 uncultured Burkholderiaceae bacterium | reverse complement strand
TACACGCAGTTCCTGCTGCAAAGCCGGGTGAATTCGCGTTTGGTGGAGTTTCGAGAAGCCACACCCGACGACAGCAGGGGCGAACTCAAGATGGTGTCCATCCTGGACGTGCTGGAGGACGGCTTGTCGGCCGTCTACACCTTCTACGCCCCCGACCCCGGAGCCAGTTACGGCACGTTTGGTGTGTTGTGGCAGATCGAACAGGCAAAGGCCCTGGGTTTGCCGTACGTGTACCTGGGGTACTGGATTGGTGAAAGCGACAAGATGAACTACAAGGCCGCGTTTCAACCCCACGAGCGCTTGCATGCCGGGCGCTGGGAGCCGATGTGAGGCGCCCGGCCAACCCGTCGCCCGCCACGGTGCCCACCGTGCAGGTCATCGAGCGCATGTTTGCCATCATCGACGTGCTGGCTGGCCGCGAAGAAGCCATGCCGCTGAAGGAAATCAGCGAAAAGACCGGGCTGCACCCGTCGACCACCCATCGCATCCTCAACGACCTGGCGACGGGGCGTTTTGTCGACCGCCCCGAGCCCGGTACCTACCGCCTGGGCATGCGTCTGCTGGAGCTGGGCAATGTCGTCAAGAGCCGACTGTCGGTTCGTGATGCGGCGCTGAACCCCATGCGCGACTTGCATCGGCAGATTCAGCAGCCCGTCAACCTGAGCGTGCGCCAGGGTGACGAGATCGTCTACATCGAACGCGCCTACAGCGAGCGATCGGGCATGCAGGTGGTGCGGGCCATCGGTGCCCGCGCACCCCTGCACCTGACCTCGGTGGGCAAGCTCTTTCTGGCGGCCGATGAGCCGCAACGCGTGCGTGCCTACGCCAGCCGCACCGGTTTGTCCGGACACACGCGCAACAGCATCACCCAATTGGCCGCGCTCGAACGTGAATTGACCAAGGCACGGCAAAGCGGTGTTGCACGCGACAACGAGGAACTGGAGTTGGGCGTGCGTTGCATGGCAGCGGGGGTCCACGACGACCAGGGCAAGCTGGTGGCGGGTCTGTCCATTTCAGCACCGGCCGACCGTCTCGACGAGGCTTGGCTGCCCAAGCTGGAAGCCACGGCCCAGGCGATTTCATCGGCCCTGGGGCATTCGCTGCGAGGCACCGTGCCAGGCGCCGACACCAGTGACGAGCGCCGCGGCGGCGTGCAACGCCGGACGGCGGCAACGCCCTCAGGCGCGCGGCTGGGCGCCTGAACCCGCAGGGACCACGGCTGCAGGCGCGTTGGTTTCGACCCAACGCCGCACACGCTCGGCATCACCGAGCCGGCTGAAACGCCCGGCCGAATCCAGGAACACCATCACCAACTGCCGGCCAGCCACACGGGCCTGCATGACCAGACAACGCCCGGCTTCAGCGATGTAGCCGGTTTTCTGCAGACCGATGTCCCACAGGGGGTTGGTCACCAAGCGATTGGTCGTGTTGTATTGCAGGCTCCTCGCACCAACTTCCACGGTGTGGCTGGGCGAGGTCGACAGCTCACGCAGCACGGGATCGCGCGCGGCTTCCACCACCAGCGTGGCGAGATCCTGCGCACTGGACTGGTTGCGACTGGACAAACCCGTGGGCTCGACAAAACGGGAATCGTTCATGCCCAGCATCTTGGCCTTGGCGTTCATCACCTGGACGAATTCGTCCAGCCCGCCCGGCCATGTGCGCCCCAGCGCATGGGCTGCCCGGTTCTCGCTGGACATCAGCGACAGCAGCAGCAACTCACCCCGGGTCAGGGTCGAGCCGACCGCCAGGCGCGAACGGCTGCCCTTCTCGGTGTCGACATCATCCTGGGCAATCGTGATGTGCTCATCCAGCGGCAGCTGGGCCTCACGCACGACGATGGCCGTCATGAGCTTGGTGAGCGAGGCGATGGGCAGCACGGCCGAATCATTCTTGCGCAGCAGGATCTCCTTGGTGTCCTGATCAACCACCAGTGCCACGCTGGACTTCAGATCAAGCGGTCCGCCTGCCGTGTGGTGCAAACCGGCCCGCTGCCCCATTGAAGGCCGCGCCGCGACAGCCTTGGGTCGCTGCTTGGCCTTGGCCGGTGCCACCGCAGCCTGTGCACGTTTGATCGTTCCCGGCTTGCCAGCCTTGTCGCGCTGGGTGGTTTGGGCATGCGCGGGCACCGCCAAAAGCGCCGCCACCGCCACCGCCGCGAACCAGGTTCCGATCGTCAACGCGCGTCGAGCCATCCTGTGTCTCCTGAACTTGGGCTTGCCACCAAAGTCCGGAGTGTACCCAAAACAAAAAAGCGCGCAAGATCAACACCTTGCGCGCCGAAGTTCAAGTGGGCGCCGCCCCATTGGCCGGCGCCCATTTGTGAAGCCTCGTCAACCCTGTGCGGCCACCCGGTCGGCCTTGCTGTGCAGCTTGTTCAAGGCACTCAGATAGGCCTTGGCCGACGCCACCACGATGTCCGGATCGGCACCCACACCGTTGACCACGCGCCCGCTGTTTTGCAGACGCACCGTCACCTCCCCCTGGCTCTCGGTCGAACCGCTGATGGCGTTGACCGAATAGAGCACCATCTCTGCGCCGCTTTTGACATGCGTTTCGATGGCCTTGAGGGATGCATCGACGGGGCCGTTGCCGTCCGAATCTCCTTTGACTTCGAGACCATCCACGGTGAACACGATCGTGGCGTGCGGGCGCTCGCCGGTTTCACTGTGCTGCGACAGCGAAACAAAGCCGTATTGCTCCTTCTCGGCCGTCACACTTTCGTCACTCACCAGCGCCAGGATATCTTCGTCGAAGATCTCACTCTTGCGATCGGCGAGTTCCTTGAATCGTGTGAAGGCGGTGTTGATCTCGCCTTCGCTGTCCAGCTGCACGCCCAGTTCCTGCAGGCGCTGCTTGAACGCGTTGCGCCCCGACAACTTGCCCAGGACGATCTTGTTGGCGCTCCAGCCAACATCCTCGGCGCGCA
>CAYNWR010000403.1:1741-2934 GCA_964400915.1 uncultured Burkholderiaceae bacterium | reverse complement strand
CGGCATCAATGTCAACGCGATCTGCCCGGGCTACATCGACACCGAGATCAACCACGCCCAGTGGAGCACCGAACGCGGGCGCAAGCTAGTGGACATGCTGCCGCGCAAACGCGTGGGATCTCCGGCCGATCTCGATGCCTTGATCGTGATGCTGGCCAGTGACCAAAGCCATTTCATCAATGGCGCCGTGATCACGGCCGACGATGGATTTGCGCTGTAGGGGCGCATCGGCTGGTGTTGTGCCGTCCAGGGGAGCCAAAGACAATGAAAACCAAATTCAATCAAGGTCGTGCCGCAAAGGGCGTGGTGTTGCTGGCCAGCTTGGCGATGGGCGCTGCACTGGCGCAACCCAACGATCCTTGCGAAACACGCGGCGATTGCGACCGCGGCTCCGGTGCTGGTGGGGCTGCGCTGGAGCCGGGCTTGTGGGAACTGCGCTCGCGCCCGGAGCTTTCGGGTGTGCCGGTGCTTTCGGCGCCGCGCAACAGCCGTGTCTGCCTGACGCCCCAGGACATCGCGGCAGGCAACATCGACCTGGCCTCGATCCCCACCTGCAAGGTCATCGGTGGCGCCTGGGAGGGGGCCAGCCTGCGACTGCGATTCGATTGCCGCGCCTTGCCGGCTGGGTTTCGCATCGAAGGCGTGGTCGAGCCGCGTCAGCGCAGCCTGACCGGCCGCATCGAGTTGCGCCAGGCGCATGAGGCGTCCAACACGCGCGCCAGTTTTGTCTACCACCAGGAAGGCCGCTGGGTAGCGGCCAGTTGTGTGGGCGGCTGAGGGCGCTGAACCGCTGATGCGCCGACGGCGCCGGGCGGTTCAGGCCGAGGCCCGGCGCAGTGCGCTCACAAAGTCCTTGGCCCAGGCCTGAGGGTCGGTCGCGGGCGCCTGCAGCGTGGCCGCCTGAACGCCCTGCCTGGCTTTTTCACCCAGGGGCCCGCTGGCCGCAGCGGCGCAAGCCATCTCGATGTACTGCTTCAGGCTGGTCGCAACACCACCGTCCATGCCGCAAGCGACCAGCACGCTGGCCGTGCTGCGTTCCCAGCCTTGCGTGCCGGCGAGCGTCAGCACGGGCACGCCCACCGCAAGGATATCGAAAGCCGCCTGCCCCATCGGGCATCGGAAGGTGTCCAGCACACAGTCGATGCCAGACAGGCGCTGCGCCAGTGATGGCGCGGCGTCGCGCGGGCGGCATT
>CAYNWR010000403.1:0-1641 GCA_964400915.1 uncultured Burkholderiaceae bacterium | reverse complement strand
CCCAGGCCGATGGTGTCCACCAGCACGTCGATGCCGTCTGAACGCCATTGCTCACAAAGGTCATCGGCACCGAGCGAAGCCACGGGGCGCCAGTGCTCGAACCGGGCGATGAGCGCCTGCGAGCTTGGGCCCGGGGCCATACACGCGTACACGTGCCACGAAAGGTCTTGGGCACGTGGCATCGCTGTCAGTGCCTCCAACATCGATCGTGTGGCACCGGGGCCGATGTCACCCACCAGCAATCCGACACGCAAGGCATCACCTGTGGTGTGGCGAGCGCGCGGGGATGGGGTTCTTTGTCTGGAACCGCCACCCTTGGCGTGGCGATGGCGCCATTTGTTCCATTCATCGGTACGTGCGGCGTCCGAAACACTGGGTTCAAGTCGCAATTGATCGACCAGCAGTGCATGGATGTCGGCAGCGTCTGGAGCCAGTTCGGCCGCACGACGCAGGGCTTCAAGCCCCAGGCGGACATCGCCGCCCGTGATCTGGCTGCGTGCGAGCCCCAAGGCCAGCATGGCTCGCGTGCCGTCGCTCATCAGGGCCTGCCGAAACAAGTTCTGCGCCTCGGAATACTTGCCTTGCGCCTGATTGACCTGTGCCATGGCGCCGATCACCACTGCAGGCGGCACACTGCGCTTGGCCAGCAGTTCCTTGTACACCGCCAGCGCCGCCTCGTGATCGTCGCGCGAGAGCAGCACCTCGGCCAGATTGAATTGCAGATCCGCCGCATCGGGTTCACGGGCCATCAACTGGCGGTTCACGGCTTCGGCGTCGTCCAGGCGTCCCTGCTGGGCCAAACCGGCGGCTTGCACCCGCAGCACCTGGGGATCGTCGGGGCTTTCAGCCAGAAGCTGATCGACCTGTGCCTGCGCTTCGACGCCCCGCCCTAGGCGATAGAGGGCCAGCACGAGGTTGAAGCGAGCTGGTCGCAGCTGGGGCTGGAACACCAGCGCCTGCCGAAAGTGGGAGCAGGCCTCCTCCACCTTGCCCCGCTTGAGCAACATGTGGCCCAGGTTGTTGTGCGCCTCTCCATAGGCGGGACGAAACAGGAGCGCCCGCTTGAGCGCTTCCTCGGCCTTGTTGGCATGGCCCTGGGCATCCAGGATTTGGGCAAGGTTGTAGTGCGCATCCGCCAAGGCCGGATCGAGCGCAATGGCTTTTTCGTAGGCAACGCTGGCGGGTTTGAGGCGACCCTGCAATTTGTGGATGTTGCCCAGGTTGGACCATGCCGCAGCCAATTTGGGGTCTGCGGCCACCGACGCCTCAAATTGGGCGCGGGCCTCGTCCAGGCGGCCCGCCATGGCGTGACCGATCCCCAATCCCATACGAGCCACCCCGTTCTTGGGGT
The DNA here is from genome assembly GCA_964400915.1 of uncultured Burkholderiaceae bacterium. Classification (GTDB taxonomy): domain Bacteria; phylum Pseudomonadota; class Gammaproteobacteria; order Burkholderiales; family Burkholderiaceae_C; genus CAYNWR01. The sequence goes on along the minus strand of CAYNWR010000403.1, from coordinate 290 downwards.
CCTCAGCCAGCATTTCCTCAAAGCCTTGTTGCGCTGCAGCAACGACGGCCGCATCGCCGCTGGCGATGTCGCGCAGCCATTGCAGAATGGGCCGGGGCTTTGAAGGATTGATTGGTGCTTCTGAAGTCATAGCAAAGTGTATAGATTTGGCGCTCGCCAACGCCACAAAACTCTGAATGTCGTGCTGTCCGGGCCAAATGCACCCTCTGGGCAGTTGCTGGCAAGTGTGAGGCCGCGCCGATTCAATCCGGTGTCTGCCAATCGAACAAATAACAAGGGTTAACCCGCCC
>CAYNWR010000402.1:0-2941 GCA_964400915.1 uncultured Burkholderiaceae bacterium | reverse complement strand
ACTACGCGCTCGCCCGATTCGGCGGTGTGGCGCTCTTGCCCATGCCCATGACCACCACGCGCCCGCGGCAATCCAGCATCAGCTTCACAGCCTGTGCAAACGAATCGCCCACACGCTGACTGAGGCCCGTGATGGCGGTGGCCTCGATGTCAAAGGTGGTGCGAGCCAAAACCAGCGCGCGATCGGCGTCGAAAGCCATGCGGGGCATTCTATCGGCGCGCCTCGGCTGGATACCGCCCTGCGATTAGCATAGTGCATGACTTCCCTGGAGCTCGCCCTGCTCTACCTCACGGCCGCTGTCGTGGGTGTGGTGATCTGCCGCAGCGCACGCCTGCCGCCGATCCTGGGTTACCTGGTGGTGGGGGTCGTCATCGGCCCCAACGCCCTGGACCTGGCGCAGAGTTCAGACACCATCCGCCACCTGGGCGAACTCGGCGTCGTTTTCCTGATGTTCGTGATCGGCCTGGAGTTCAACCTGCCCAAACTGCGTGCGATGCGCCGGCACGTGTTCGGCCTGGGATTGATGCAGGTGGTGCTGACCATCCTGCTCGCCACTGCCATGGCGCTCTTGCTTGCGCGCTGGATTCCCGCGTGGACGGGCATGGATTGGAAAACGGCTCTGGTGCTGGCTGGCGCCTTGGCCATGAGCAGCACGGCCATCGTCGTCAAGTTGATGGCTGAGCGGCTGGAACTGGAGGGTGAACACGGCAAGCGGGTGCTTGGGGTGTTGCTGTTTCAGGATCTCGCGGTGGTGCCCCTGCTGGTGGTGATCCCGGCCCTGGGGGCTTCGGCCGAGCGCCTGGCCATCGAACTGGGCATTGCCGCGCTGAAGGCCACAGCGCTGGTCACCGTGCTGCTGGTGGGTGGGCAGCGCGTCATGCGCTGGTGGCTCAACATCGTGGCGCGTCGCAAGAGCGAAGAGCTGTTCATGCTCAACCTGCTGCTGATCACGCTGGGCCTTTCCTGGCTGACCGAGCTGGTGGGGCTGAGCCTGGCCCTCGGCGCCTTCATTGCCGGCATGCTGATTTCCGAGACCGAATTCAAGCACCAGGTGGAGACCGACATCCGGCCATTTCACGACCTGCTGCTGGGCCTGTTCTTCATCGGCATCGGCATGTTGCTGGACTGGCGCGAGGTGCGCGAGCACAGCCTGATGGTGTTGGCCCTGTTGATCGGGCCCGTGCTGTTCAAGCTTGTGCTGGTCACGGCCCTGGCGCGTCTGCTGGGTGCGCCCTCGGGTACGGCGCTGCGCACGGGCCTGTACCTGGCCCAAGCGGGTGAATTCGGCTTTGTGCTGATGACCCTGGGCCAGAAGCAGGGACTGATCCCACCCCATCTCTTCAACCCCATCCTGGCCAGCATGGTGCTTTCGATGCTCGCCACACCGCTGATCATCCTGTGGAGCAACCGCATCGTGGCGCGCCTGGTCTCAAGCGACTGGATGCTGCAATCGCTGCAGATGACCCAGATTGCACGGCGCTCGATCAACACCTCGCGCCACGTCATCATCTGCGGCTATGGGCGCTGCGGACAGAACCTGGCGCGCATGCTGGAGGCTGAAGGCATTCCATACATGGCCCTCGATCTCGACCCCGACCGCGTGCGGCAGGCCGCCGCCGCTGGCGATTCCGTGGTGTTTGGCGACGCCGCCCGGCTACAGGCGCTGATGGCAGCCGGTCTTGCGCGGGCCAGCGCGCTGGTGGTGTCGCACCAGGAGGTGCAGGGCGCGCTCAAGGTGCTGGCGCTGGCGCGCGCCCACGCGCCTCAGGTACCAGTGATCGTGCGCACCCGCGACGATCACGACCTGGAACGGCTGCAGCACGCCGGCGCCGCCGAGGTGGTGCCCGAATCCGTCGAGGGCTCGCTGATGCTGGCAAGCCATGCCCTGGCTCTGGTGGGTGTGCCCATGCGCCGTGTGCTGCGGCTGGTGCAGGCCCAGCGCGACGCGCGCTATCAGTTGCTGCGCGGATACTTTCACGGCGCCGACGACGACGGCATCGATGAGATGGATCAGGAGCGCTTGGGCACGGTCACGTTGCCGCTGGCGGCCCGTGCCGCAGGTCGGCAACTGGGTGATTTCGCGCTGGGGGCGCTTGGCGTTCGTGCCGTCAGCCTGCGCCGCGCCCACGGGCGTTCGGAGCCCATCAACGATGCCGTTGAACTGGCAAGCGGTGATACGCTGGTGCTGCAAGGCAGGCCACAGGCCCTGGCGCTGGCCGAACAAGCCCTGTTGGGCGGCGTTTCCGAGTGATTTTGGGTGTTTTATCCCCTTGGCGAGCGCCGAATCCCCATTGATTGCTATATTTTTTGATTGTTGAGGAGCCACCGTGGACATGCACCCCCTGGCCAACCACCTGCGTGAACACATCCGCACCGTGCCCGACTGGCCGGCGCCCGGGGTGCAGTTTCGCGACATCACGCCGTTGCTGCAGGATCCGCGCGTGTTTCGGGTGCTGATCGACGCCTTTGTCCATCGCTACATGGACCCGCAGCGCAAGCCCGACGTGGTGGCCGGAATCGATGCGCGCGGTTTCATCCTGGGGGCGGTGCTGGCGTTTGAGCTGGGCCTGGGCTTCGTGCCGATCCGCAAGAAAGGCAAGCTCCCCTTCACCACCGTCGAGGAAACCTACGAGCTTGAATACGGCAGCGCCACGGTCGAGCTGCACACGGACGCGGTGAAGCCGGGTCAGCGGGTTGTGCTGGTTGACGATCTGATTGCCACCGGCGGCACGATGATGGCCGGGCGGCGCCTGTTGGAAAAGCTCGGCGCCGTCGTGATCGAGGGTGTCGCCATCGTCGACCTGCCGGAGCTTGGCGGCTCCAAACGCCTGCGTGAGTCGGGCCTGGCCGTCCACTGCCTGGTGGACTTTGCCGGCCATTGAAGGCCGCGCCGTATGGTCTGCCGCCCAAGGGCTGCTAGCGCAGGTCGCCGTACTGGGTG
>CAYNWR010000401.1:0-2944 GCA_964400915.1 uncultured Burkholderiaceae bacterium | reverse complement strand
GTCGCAGTTGAGCGGGTTGATCTCGACCAGCGAGGCGTCCGTCTCCATGTAGCAGGTGTAGAGCTTGCGACACACCTCGGCAAACTGGGCCGCCGAATCGGCTGGCATCTGCACACCGCGAGCAAGTTCGGCGGTCTGTGCATCGGTAACGCCCGCAAGCGGGTCGACAAACACCTTGACGATCTTCTCGGGCGTCTTGTGGGCCACCTCCTCGATGTCCATCCCGCCTTCGCTGCTGGCGATGAAGGCCACCTTCTGGCTGGCCCGATCGGTCACCACCGACAGGTAATACTCCTTCTGGATGTCTGCGCCTTCCTCGATGTAGAGGCGCCGCACCTTCTGCCCTTCGGGCCCGGTCTGGTGGGTCTTGAGCTGCATGCCCAGGATTTCGCCAGCTCGGGCCTTGACCTCATCGACGCTCTTGGCGACCTTGACGCCGCCGCCCTTGCCGCGACCACCCGCGTGAATCTGGGCCTTGACCACCCAGATCGGACCCCCGAGCTTCTGGGCGGCTTCGATGGCCTCCTGGACATTGAACGCCGCGATGCCTCGCGGCACGGGCACCCCAAATTTGGCGAGGACTTCCTTGCCCTGGTATTCATGAATCTTCATGTGCGCGCCTTTCGGAAACGGAATTTGAACCTTGCTTGCAGCGGGATTTCGCCAAGCTCCGCTCCCCCGCCCATGCGGCCACACAAGGGCCGCGCGGGAATGTATCATGTTGCAACGCACCAACTTCGAGCGGGCACCGATGGCCAAAGTCTTCATTGATGGCGAGGCAGGCACCACTGGCCTGCAGATCCGCGAACGCCTCGCCGCGATGCCAGCGATCGAGGTGGTTCGGATCGATCCTGCCCTGCGCAAGGACCCGCAGGCCAAGCAGGCGCTCATGGCGGATGTCGATCTGGTGATCTTGTGCCTGCATGACGACGCCGCGCGCGAAACAGTTGCCCTGATCGATGCCATCCAGCCGACAGGCGGTCGCGCCTTGCCGCGCATCGTTGACGCGTCGACCGCGCACCGGACGGCGCCCGGTTGGGTGTATGGATTTCCAGAACTCTCGCCCGCACAGGCGCTGGCGGTGGCGAAGGCGTCTCGCGTGGCCAACCCGGGGTGCTATCCCACAGGTGGGATCGCGCTGGTGCGGCCGCTGATCGACGCAGGCCTGATGCCCAGCAACTACCCCGTGGTCATGTCGGGCTTTTCGGGCTACTCGGGTGGTGGGCGCCAGATGATCGAGGCGTACGAGGTCACCAAGACCGCGCCGCCCCTGGAGGTCTACGGCTTGGGGCTCATGCACAAGCACGTGGCCGAGTTCGAGCGCTACAGCGGCCTCACACGCCGCCCGGTTTTTGTTCCCGCCGTCGGCAACTACTACGCAGGCATGATTGATCACATCGCCGTGCATTTCGATCTGCTGCAGGGTGTGACGCGCCGCCAGCAGTTACACGATGCATTGGCTGCCCACTATGCAGGCAGTCAGTGGGTGTCGGTCGTGGCACCCGGCGATGGCGGGCGCCTTGAGCCCACAGCCCTGAACGGCACCAACCACATGGAGCTGTCCGTGCACGGTGACGACACGCTTGGCCAAGCCGTGCTGGTGGCGCGCTACGACAACCTGGGCAAGGGTGCCAGCGGTGCAGCGGTGCAAAACCTCTGCCTGATGTTGGGGCTTTAGCCATCCTCCAGGGGCGCGGCCTTCAGCACCCGGCGCACCACGTCCGCAGCAAAACCCCGTCCTGCCAGGTAACGCGCTTGGCGCGCTTGCTCGTTGGGTGTCTCGGCCAAACGGCCATACCGGCGCTGCCACAGCGCGCGAGCGCGGTCGAATTCGCTGACGGCCAGGCTTGCGAGGGCGGCCTCGATGCGGTCTTCGGTCAGGCCCTTCTGGCTCAAGGTCTGGCGCAGGCGCCTGTGGCCGCTGCGCGGGGCGTGGCGATGCAGCAGCATGTCGACGACCCGGTCCTCATCGATCAATCCCTTGGCCGCAAACTCGTCGAGCACCTGCGCCAGTTCGCCGGGAACGGTTTCGTGCGGTGTGAGTTTCTGAATCAGTTCATGGCGCGAATGTTCACGCCGCGCCAACAAGCGCAAGGCGCGTTGTCGCAGCGACGGGCCGGTCCGCTTCGAATTGGATGGCCTCTCAGGCAATTCGCTTTTATTTTGATAGCTATTCAACAAGGTTTGTCGCTCGCTACGGGCTGATTATTGCCAAAATCGATCGGGAATCCTGCCCTTGGGGCCGTTGCAGCCTATCTACCGACCGCGGTTGCAAGGACTCATGCGCCTGTGGCCAGCAACTCATCCATGCGGCGCAGGCTGTCGGGCGGCCAGACGTCGGCGCGCTCGTAGTAGGCGGGCACCGCCGGCACCCCGTCCGGCAGAATCACCCAGGGCTGTTTGGTCGTGGTGAAGATGTGAATATCCGGCGGCAGGTGGTCCGGTTCGTCCAGCGTGCCCACACGCAGGAACTTGACCCTGGGTCCGGCACCCGCGTAGTGGCTCCACAGCGCCACGTGGCAGTGCGGGCACCGCGCGACGTTCTGGCCGCGGCCGCTGGCCGAGGGTGTGTGCACCATCACGGGATCACCCGCTGTCAATTGCACCTCGTTCGACTCGACCATTGCGTTGATCACGAAGGCCGAGCCGCTTGCTCGCTGGCACCAGCGGCAGTGGCAGCAATTGACGAACAACGGTGCCCGCGCGAGGCGGTAGCGCACGTGGCGGCAATCGCAGCCGCCGGTGAGCGGATAGGTGGTCATTGGCGCTTGGCGACCGGCGTCACGCCGCCTTCGCCTCGGCAGCAGGCGGCAGCAGGGCAATGCCCAGATGCTCGCGGATCTTGTTCTCGATCTCGCGGGCGAGGTCGGGGTTTTCGCGCAGGAACTCGCGGGCGTTGTCGCGGCCCTGGCCGATCTTCTCGCCGTTGTAGGCGTACCAGGCC
>CAYNWR010000400.1:0-2956 GCA_964400915.1 uncultured Burkholderiaceae bacterium | reverse complement strand
GGTCGCCCTGTTGCCGGTGTTCGTCCAGCAGAAGCGGATGCCTTCGCCCTTGTACCCGGCTTTCTCGGCCATGGCCTTGGCCTTGCGGGCGTCGCGCTCGTTGTAGGCGGCCGTGCCGACGTCCGAATAGAACGGCGTGCCCTTGGGGAAGTGGTTGCCCTCGGCGATGAAGAAGCGTGTGTCGCCAAATCCGGCGGCCAGCATCTCGCCGTGGCCGATGGCGGTCTGCACGGCGCGGCGCATGGCGGCCTGCGTGAGCGATCCGTCCCGCGTGTTGAAGACCAGGTAGGGAAAGCCGAAGGACGGCGTCATGATGGGCACCACCTTGTCGGGTGCCTTTTCAAGCCGCGCCAGGGCTTCGATGGGGAGCAGGTCGGCATAGTGGAACTGTCCGGCCAGCGCACCCTCCACGCGTGTGTTGGCGTTGGGCACAGGCACGAAGCGCAACTCCTCCATCACGGCCACCCGCTTGCCACCGTAACCATTGGCGGGTTCGGTGCGCGCCGAGTAGTTGTCAAAGCGGGTGAGCAGCACGTACTGGTCGGGGCGGCGCTCCTTGAAGCGGTAGGGGCCCGTTCCCACGTAGTCGCGCAGGGGTTGCGCGATGGACTCCTTGGCCATGATGGCGGCCATGCCTGACGCCATCGCCAGTTGCGACAAGAGCGGGGCGTAGGCATTCTTCAAGGTGATTTCCACGCTGTGAGAACCCTTTGCCGACAGGTCGCCGACCTGGGCAGCGACGGATTTCCCGCGCGGCGAGACGTCCATCCAACGCTTGAGGCTGGCCACCACGTCGTCGGCATTGAGCTCGCGCCCACTGTGCAACATCACCCCCTTGCGCAAGGTGATGCTGTAGACCTTGCCGTCGGCCGAGATTTTCGGCAGCGATTCGGCCAGCATCGGTATCAGTGCGGACTTGGCATCGAACGTGAACAGCGGCTCATAGACGTGCTGCATGATGATGCAGACCAGGTCTGCGGGTGTCGACTGGATGTCCAACGTGGGCGGCTCGGCGACCATGGCCAGATTCAGGGCCGACTTGCCCGTTTGTGACCAGCTCGGCGTCACCGCGCCGATGGCCAGCAGCGAAGACATCGCCGTGCGACGGCGGATCGGAAAAGCGTGGCTCATGCGGATCTCCTAAGTGTTAGAAAATTTCAGAAACCGAGCGTAGTCGATGCAAGAGCAGAAGAAATCAAGTAGAAACCCCGGTGTCGCCCGGAAATAATGAAAGTTTATTTCAGATTTTCTCGTTGGCGCCCGCTTCCCGCAGATGCGGTGCGCGAGCAGCCGGCGCAGCGTCGATGCGGCCCGCGCCGGCGCGGCATGCGGTCGCTCGCGCTGCGCGTCAGCGCATCAGCGCTTCGATGTCGTCGGCTGTGACGGGCACGCCCCGGGTGATGAGTTCGCACCCATCGGCAGTGACGATGGCGTCGTCTTCGATCCGGATGCCGATGTCGTGGAACGCCTGCGGCACGCCGGGGCCCCGGCGCACGTAGATGCCGGGCTCGATGGTCAAGACCATCCCCGGCGCCAGCCGGCGGGCGGGGCGGTTCTTGATGCTTTCACCCGACAGCGGGTCGCGCCGTTCGCTGAAGGCGCCTTCCTCGCCGGGCTCCACATAGTTGCCGCAGTCGTGCACATCCATGCCCAGCCAGTGCCCCGTGCGGTGCATGTAGAACGGAAAGTAGGCGCGTTGTTCGATCGCGTCCTCGAGGCTGCCCACCTTTTGCCGATCGATCAGGCCAAGGTCGAGCATTCCCTGTGTGAGCACCCGCACCGCCGCGTCATGCGGATCGGTGAAACGGGCGCCCGAGCGGGTGGCCCGCACGGCCGCTTCCTGCGACGCCAGCACGATGTCGTACAGCGCGCGCTGAGGCCCTGTGAAGCGCCCATCGGCCGGGAATGTTCGAGTGATGTCGCTGGCGTAGCCGTCCAGTTCGCAGCCAGCGTCGATCAGCACCAACTCGCCGGCACGCACGGGCGCCGCATCGGCGCGGTAGTGCAGCACGCAGGCATTGGGCCCGGCGGCAACAATGGAGCCGTAAGCGGGCGACTGCGACCCGGCCATGCGGAACTCGTGGAGCAGCTCTGCATCCAGGTGGTATTCACGCACGTCCCGGCCTTCGCGCAGCATGCGTGCGCTGGCCTGCATCGCGCGAACGTGGGCACGCGCACTGATGGCCGCCGCGCGGCGCATGATGTCCTGCTCGCCACTGTCCTTGATGAGGCGCATCTCGTCGAGCACCGAGCAAAGATCGTGCTGACGCTCAGGGCACATCGCGCCAAACCGAACCCGTGCGCGCACCTGCTGCAGCCAACCGGCAACACGGGCCTCCAAGCCGGCATGAATCGCGAACGGGAACCACACCGCGTCTCGGTTCTCGATCAGACGCGCGAGCTGCGCATCCAGGTCACCCATGGGATGGGCGGCATCAACGCCCAGCTCGGCAGGTGCTGCCTGCGGGCCCAGTCGGTAGCCGTCCCAGATCTCGCGCTCCAGATCCTTGGGTTGGCAGAACAGGGTGCTGCGACCGTCACCGGTCAAGGCCAGAAAGGCGCCGGGTTCCTTGAAGCCGGTGAGGTAGTAGAAGTAGCTGTCGTGGCGATAGGCGTTGTCGTTGTCGCGGTTGCGCGGCCGCTCGGGGGCCGTGGGGATGAGTGCAATGCCATCCTTGCCGATCGCTTGGGCAACACGGGCGCGGCGTTTGGCGTAGGTCAGGGTATCCATGCGGCAAATGTCAGATGAAGAGGCTGGGGAATGCAGCGGAAGCGAACGTGCAGTGAGCCGAAAGGGCAAACGCCCCTTCAGTCCTCGGCGGTGAACCCGGTCGATTTCACCACGTCACGATACCTTTCCCAGGTGACCCGGTAGATCGTTGCGAACTCCTCGGGTGGGTTCAGGTCGATGTCGATGCCGATGTTCTGCAGCGCCTGCGAACCTGCCTGCGACCGG
>CAYNWR010000399.1:0-2956 GCA_964400915.1 uncultured Burkholderiaceae bacterium | reverse complement strand
CCGCCAGCCAGCCACCAATCGCGCCGGCGCCAACGATGCAGATGTTTTTCATGGGTTTTGATGGCCTTTTGGCCGTTAGCGAGCGTCAGGCAGCAAAAAGTTGCTCTAATTTTTGTAGCTATCGTCGATTCGATCGGCCAGGCGGACCATGGCGCCAAACACGTCCTGGCCGGCACCAAAGCGCGCGTCGTATTGAAAGGAGTCCTGCGTGGTGCGGATCGCCACGTTTTCGGGCACCGCAATTGCGGGACCCAGCGCGGCCTGTGTCACCTGGATTTCGCAGGCGCGTTGCAAGGTCCAGAGGCGCACAAACGCCAAGGGCAGTGTGGCCGCGGCGGCCAGCAGTCCGTGGTTGCGCAGGATCATCAGGGGCTTGTCGCCCATGCTGGCCAGCAGGCGCGGTGCCTCTTCGTCGTGAATCGTGATGCCTTCGAAATCGTGATACGCCACAAGGCCATGCAGCTGCGCCGAATAGAAATTGTTCTGCGCCAGGCCCCCTTGTGTGCAGGCCACGGCCAGCCCGGCGGTGGTGTGGGTGTGCATCACACAATGCGCGCCAGGCACGTTCTGGTGGATCGCCGAATGGATCAGGAATCCAGCAGGGTTGACCGGCCACGGGCTGTCGTCGATTTTGTTGCCCTGGGTGTCGATCTTCATCAGGTTGCTGGCCTTGACCTCGGTGTAGTGCAGGCCAAACGGATTGATGAGGTAGTGACGGGCGTCGCCACAAACACTTTCGGGCACCCGCACCGTGATGTGGTTGTAGATCATCTCCGTCCAGCCCAGCATGGCGAACACGCGGTAGCAGGCGGCCAGTTCGACCCGGGCCTTCCATTCGTCGGGATGCATGGTCCGTGGGGCTTTGCCGGTGTCGATCGATTGCAGGACAGCGCTCATGGTTTTCTCCGGGGTGGCAGACGATGGGGAGCTTGTGTTGCAGGGCTCAGGACTTGAATTTGGCCGCCAGGGCTGTTGTGGCGCGCCCCAGCAGGATGCTGTCGACGCCCACCGCAACAAAGGTGGCGCCCAGTTCCAGGTGCCGGCGCGCCAGGGCTTCGTCCAGCGTCAGGATGCCTGCGGCCTTGCCGGTGGCCACGATGCGCCGGATGGCATCCTCGATCACCGCTTGCACCTCGGGCAAGGTGGACTTGCCCGGATGCCCCAGTGAGGCGCTGAGATCGGCCGGGCCGATGAAGATGCCGTCGACGCCCTCGACAGCGGCGATCGCTTCGATCTGGTCCAGGGCCAGCCGGGTCTCGACCTGCACCAGCACACAGATCTGGTCGTTGGCCTCGGTGGCGTAAGCGGGGATGCGACCCCAGCGCGCGGCGCGTGCCGTGCCCATGCCGCGCACGCCCAGCGGCGGGTAGCGCGTCGCGCTTACGATGGCGCGGGCCTGCTCGGCGGTGTCCACCATGGGCACCAGGATGGTCTGGAAACCCAGGTCAAGAAAGCGCTTGATGTACGCGGTTCCGGCATCGCCGTGGCCCAGGGGCACCCGGGCGATGGCATGGGTGCCTGGGTAGGCAGCAATCGCCTGGGCCTGTGCCAGCAAGGTGCGCTGATCGGCTGGGGAATGCTCCGAGTCGACCAGCAGCCAATCGAAGCCGGCGGTGGCGCAGATTTCGGTGCTGTGGTTGTCGGCCAGACCCAGCCAGAAGCCGATTTGTGCACGGCGCTCGCGCAGCGCCCGTTTGAAGGGGTTGATGGGGTTTTGCATGGTGTTCGGTTTTCAGGCCGCCGGCTTGGCGGCAAACAAGGGGTGAATGTTGCTGAGTTTGGCGTCGTAGACCTGACCCGGGCTTTCGTCGATCTGCAGGGTGATGCCAATGTGTTTGTTGGCCATGATGGGATCAAATGTGCTCTTGGCGAGCGCCAACAGCGCATCGCCTGCTGCCTTTTTTGTAGCGTCGCTGCGCCCGCCGGCCATCCGCAGGTTGAAGTACACAAAGGCATAGTCGCCGTCGCCCCCAGCCGCCTGGCCGGCGGCGCCGCCGTCGGACACCGCCCAGTGCGCAGCCTGCACCGCGAACACGCGTGTGCCGCCGGCCGGGTACACCGGCTGGCCCTGCTCGTCGCGAACGGCCAACATCGTGTCGGCTGCCTGACGGCACAGCGCATTCCAATCGAGCCGGTGTTCAAGGTTGCCGGTGTAGAGAATGACCAGGTGGGGCATGGTGGTGGTTTGGGCGGATCAGGTGCTGGGGTGTTGGGCGGGTCGCGGCACAACAAAGGGCGGGTGGGGCATTCTGTGAGCGCTACAGACGCGTGGCCACCGAGGTGTAGCCATCAGCGGCCGACGCCCGCGCCGGCGGAATGCTGGCACCATTTTGCGCGGTGACGGGAAACACCACATTGATCTGGCCCGTTCCGGAGGCGCCGAAGTAGGGCGTGATGATTTCTGCTGGCGCGTCGTAGGCCGACCAGCCCAGGGCACCCAGCAGCATGGCGGTGTCGTGCATGAAGCCCTCGCCATGTCCCTTGGCTGCGTACTCGGGCAGCATCGTGCAGAAGGCGGGCCATTCGCCGGCCTGCCACATGCGCACCACTTCGCGATCGAGGTGCTCGAGAAACGGGCTCCAGATTTTGAAGCCAAACTCGGGCGCCAGGCCGTTTTGTGCAAAGCGGTGCGACAGCGAGCCGCTGGCAAAGATGGCCACCGTGCCCTCGTAGTGGTCCTCGATGGCCTGGCGAATCGCCCAACCCAGGCGGGCGCTGTCGTCCAGGTAGTGCGCCATGCACAAGGCCGAGACCGACACCACCTTGAAGTGCTGGTCCTGGTTCATGTAGCGCATGGGCACCAGGGTGCCGTATTCCGGCGCCAGGGTGGTGGCGTGGTGCGCGAGGGTCTCGACGCCCTGCTCGTTGCACACCCGCGCCAGCAACTGGCCCAGCTCTGGATTGCCCGGAAACCCGTAGGCCATGTTGCTGATGAAATGCGGCAACTCGTTGCTGG
>CAYNWR010000398.1:0-2960 GCA_964400915.1 uncultured Burkholderiaceae bacterium | reverse complement strand
GGTTCAGCGCCAGGCGGCCACCCGCGCCTGGGCGGTTCTCGACCACCACGCTGGCGAAGTCGTCCTTGATGGCGTCACCGATCAGGCGTGCGATCACATCGGCCGAGCCCCCAGGCGGGAAACCAACCAGGATGCGCAACGCAGGCCGATCCTGCGCAAGGCTGCCTCCACACAGCGCGGCGGCTGCGAGAGCGGTGACAAGTTGGCGTCGAAGGGTCATGTCGAAAGCTCCAAATCGGTGTGTGGGTCCAGCGCGTTCGCGCACGGCACTGTACGGCGCGCACAATCAATTGATCAAATCAATTGTTTCCGGGGTTTACCCTTGAGTATCGACACTTTGAACCGCCTGGTGGATTCGACGCGAATCGACGACCAGTTGCTCTTTCGCCTGCACCGCCTGATTGCCGTTGCCAGCGCCCCAGTCATTCGCCTGTGTGAAGGACGCCATGGCATCACGCGGCGGGAATGGGGGCTGATCGCGACCTTGGCGCAACACGGCCCGCAGCGTTCGTCGGATCTGGCAGCCCTGGCGGGACTGGACCGCGCCCGAACCTCGCGCGCGATCGCACCCCTGCAGGCCAAGGGCCTGATCGAGCGGGTGGCGGCGGCTGGTGATCGCCGCCAGGTGATCCTGCATCTCACCCCAGCCGGGCGCGACGTGTTCGAGGCCCTGTGCCCCGATGTGGTTCACATCAACAGGGCCTTGACGGCCGTGCTGGGCGCGGACGACGCGCGCACGTTCGATCGATGCCTGGACCGCTTGCTGGATCGGGCGCTGCAGTTGCAGGCCACGCGCCGCGTGGGGCCGAAGGCGCAGCGCCGCCTGGGCGCCCACCGCCGGCGCCTGATTGCCCCACCGGGTCATTGATCGCACCGGAGGCGCCATGAGCCAGCGCAACACCCGCAGCGCTGCTGCAGCATGGATGGCGTCTCGCGGCTGGCGGGCGCATGCCTTTCAGCGCGAAGTCTGGCGCGCCATGTCGCAAGGGCACAGCGGTTTGCTGCACGCCAACACCGGCGCGGGCAAGACACTTGCCGTTTGGTTGGGCATCCTGCAGGCCCATGGACTGGGCAAGGGCCGGGCGAGCCCGGCGTCCAAACGCAACCCCGCGGATGGCGGCCCCGCCCCACCGCTCACGGTGCTGTGGGTCACCCCGATGCGCGCATTGGCTGCCGACACCGTGCGAGCCCTGGTGCTGCCGGCACAGAGCCTGCAGCCCCAATGGACCATCGGCCTGCGCACGGGGGACACCCCGTCCGCCGAGCGCGCGCGCCAGGATCGACGGCTGCCCACCGCCCTCGTCACCACGCCCGAATCGCTGTCCCTGCTGATGGCCCGGGCGCAGGCGCGGGAACTGTTTTCGAGGGTCGGCTATGTTGTCGTCGACGAATGGCACGAGCTGCTGGCCAGCAAGCGCGGCGTGCAGCTCCAATTGGCGCTGGCCCGCTTGCGAACCTTCGCTGGTGATGCACGGCGCCCTGCGCCTTTGGTGTGGGGCTTGAGCGCCACCCTGGGCGACACGCAGCATGCCTTGGACGTGTTGTGTCCCCCCAAGCCGGGCGCAAGCTCGGCCACTCCCGTTGCGGCGGCCCCAGGCTCGGCCGTCTCAATCGCGCCACCCGCGCGCCTGGTTCGTGGAGCGGTTGACAAGAAACTGGTGGTCGACACCTTGATACCCGACAAACCCGGGGCTTTCTCCTGGGCGGGCCATCTGGGTGCACGCATGCGGGGCGCGGTGGCGCGCGAACTGGCAGCCAGCGGCACCTCGCTGGTCTTCACCAACGTGCGTTCCCAGGCGGAAATCTGGTATCGGATGCTGCTGGACGAGATGCCCGATCTCGCGGGTCAGTTGGCCGTGCACCATGGCAGCCTGGACCGCGAGGTCCGCGACTGGGTCGAGGCCGGGCTGAAGTCCGGCAGCCTACGCGCCGTGGTGGCCACGTCATCGCTGGACCTGGGCGTCGATTTCCTGCCTGTGGAACGCGTGCTGCAGATCGGCTCGGCCAAAGGCGTGGCGCGTGTGGTGCAACGGGCCGGCCGGTCTGGACACGCGCCAGGCCGCACCAGCCGCATCACGGTGGTGCCCACCAACACGCTGGAACTGATCGAGGCGGCTGCGGCCCGGCAGGCCGTGCGCGCCGGTGCCATGGAAGAACGCCGCAGCCTCGATGGACCCCTGGACGTGCTGGTTCAGCACCTGGTGACCTGCGGCCTGGGCGGGGGGTTTGAAGCCGGTGCGATGCTGGCTGAACTGCGCGGCACCTGGGCCTATCGGGACCTGACGCAAGAAGCCTTCGATTGGGTGTTGCGTTTTTGCGGTGAGGGTGGCGACAGCCTGCGCGCCTACCCCGAGTACCAACGACTGCGACGCGGTGACGATGGCCTGTTTCGTGTGCCCGACGCCGGCATCGCAAGGCGGCATCGGCAGGGCATCGGGACCATCGTTGCCGAAGCGTCGATCTCCGTGGCAACGGCCAATGGCCGCCGCATGGGTCAGATCGAGGAAGGTTTCATTGCGCGTCTGCGCCCCGGCGATTGTTTCGTGTTTGCCGGGCAGGTGTGGCGACTGCTGCGGGTGCGCGACATGGTTGCCGTGGTGGAGAAGGCACCTCGACGCAGTGCGGCCGTGCCCGCATGGAGCGGCGGGCGCATGCCGTTGTCGACGCAGATGGCCGATGCCGTGCGCAGCCTGCTCGACGCGGCAGCCCGGGGGATCTACGCCGGCCCCGAGATGCGCGCAGCGCGCCCGATGCTGCGCATGCAGGCCCAGCGCTCGCACATCCCACGAATGGGAAGTCTGCTGATCGAGCACCTGCGATCGGACGAGGGCTGGCATTGGTTTGTCTATCCCTTTGGCGGGAGGCAAGTGCACCTGGGGCTGGCCAGCCTCTTTGCGTGGCGACTGGCGCGCCATCGGCCCAACACCTTCAGCCTGTCGGTGAACGACTACGGGCTGGAA
>CAYNWR010000397.1:0-2976 GCA_964400915.1 uncultured Burkholderiaceae bacterium | reverse complement strand
AGGTTGCGCAGGTACATGCTGGTGGGATTGGCAAAACTCTCGTGCAGCGAGATGGTGGGGAACTCCATCGGCAGGCCGCCGGCCATCAGCACGCCGCGCTTGAGCGCTTCAAGCAGTTGCGGCATGTTGCCGTGGCAGGGGTTGTAGGCACTGCCGGTCGCAGCGATGCCGATGACCGGGCGGTTCAGCGCGGCTTCGGTGTAGCCCGCACCCTTGATGAAGGCCTTGCGCAGGAACAAGGAAAAGCCTGCGTCACCATAGCTGGTGAGGCCGCGCGACATGCCGGTGGCGCTGTCGGCGCTGGGCATTGGATGGTCTGGGGTCGCTGCTGATACCGGCGGCGGTGCGCGCCGGGAATCGTCCGTGCTGGACATGGGTGGAATCTCCTGCGTCTTGTTGTGGCCGCCCTGGCGGCACGGCACGGCCCGACCGGCTGGCCCATCGGGCGGGGTCAGAGCGAGGAGATTACAGGCAAATCATGCCGACCGCCTGGATCGCGGATCGGGGATTGGTATGCGCCCAGGCAGGACCTGGGGCCCCTTGCTTCAGTGCGCGCGCAGCGCACCAGCGCCCGTTGCACCGGCGATCAGCTTTTCCTCGGCGATGAAGTCGCTGTAGGTGAAGTCCTGCAACTCCTGGTGGTCGCGGGCTTGGGCTTCCTGGCTGGACACCGAAGCAAAGAGCCGGCGCATCACCATGAGCGATCCAGGGTCCAGAGTGCGTTCGCATTCGGTGAGTGCACAGCGCAGCTCTTCGCTGACCAGATGCGCACGCGAGGCATCCTTGTACTGCAGGCTGCGACGCAGGCGCTGGGCGAGGTTGCGGGTGGCCAGGAAGCGCGACTTGCCATAGATGGGGTGCAGGCGCGACAACACGAGCGACAGCCCGCCCAGCAGGATCTGGTGATCCATCAGGGCCGGCTCGTCGGTCACCAACGGCAACAGGATGTCGGTGTTCCAGATGGGCGCTTGCGCGTCGCTTGGGAGGGGCAGGGTCTGGGTGTTCATGGTGATGCAATGCTAGGCAGCCCAGTCCCTTCCCTAAAGCCCGAACAACGGGGTGGGCAACACCCAGTTCAGGCAATTGGCATCCGGGATCACCGGCCCTGGCCGAAAAAGGCGTCGAACGCCTGGGCCAGGTCTGCAAACTCCAGCCGAAAGCGCGGCTGATCGGTGAAATAGGCCTCGCAGGCCACCGGAAAGAATTCTTCGAGGGAGTCTGCCCCGTAGGCGTCGAGCCAGGGCGCGGGCTGACCAAAACGCTCGGCGCGGATGACCTGCTCGCGGTGCGCCTCGAATGCCGGTGTCAAGCGGTCGAACCAGGCACGTCGGGCGCCCGCAGCGCTGGCCTGGCCCAGAAATCCGGCCGGCAGGGGCGGGCAGGCGTCCACGCGGCCATCCCGCATGTCGAGCTTGTGAGCAAATTCATGGATCACGACATTCATGGGCCCGGCACCTTCCGATGCATTGGCTGTGTCCGCGGCCACATCGCGCCAGCTCAGCATCACCGGGCCCTGTTCCATGGCTTCACCGGCCAGCTCTTCCTCGTATTCGTGAACCACACCTTGTTCATCGGTCACCGCGCGGCGCGCCAGCACCATGTCCGGATGAACGACCACCGCAACAAAATCGTCGTACCACGCCAAGGCATCCCGCGGACGATCGCGCGGCGCCAGGTGCAAGAGGGGCAGCACCGCCTGCACTGCGATGTCCAGGGCCATCGCGTCGGTGATGACGAGCCCCCCCGCACCCGTGAATTCCTTGCACGCCAGGAAGCCCGAGGCCAGGGCGCGCAGGCGCTCCTGGCTTTGGAGATCGGGCGCGTGCTGAGCCAGAAAGGGGCGCGCCTGCCAGGTGCCTTGCCACAGCGGCTCGGGGATGGGCGGACCCTCGCGGCGCGAGCGCCACCAGTCAAGCCAGCGCCGCATCGTCAGGCGCCGGCGCTGCGCCACCAGCCGACGCCGTCGCCCCAGAGGATCTCAAGTCGTTTTGGTTCGGACCTGGCGTCCCAATCGGACAGCACGATGCGTTGTCGACCGTGGTCGAGTGGGTGATCGTGCGGCCGGTGCGTGTGGCCATGGATCAGGGCCGTGGCGTGGGCTGCGTCAAGCCAGTGCTGCACCAACGCCGGATCGGCATCCACGGCGGCGCTGCGAGCCTCGTGTTGGCGCGCCTGCGAGGCATCGCGCATCTGGCGGGCCTGGGTGAGGCGCAGGGGCAGGGCCTGGGCAAGAAAGCGCTCCTGCCATTGGGCGGAGCGAACCTGTGCACGGAAGGCCTGGTAGTCGGTGTCGTCCAGACAGAGCGCATCGCCGTGGGACAGCACGGTGCACCGGCCATTCCAGATGAGCACGGCCGGGTCTGCAAGTTCCAGCAATCCGGTGGCGCGAAAGAACTCGCCACCCAAAAGGAAATCGCGATTGCCGCGCATCAGATGGACGGGAATCCGCTGCGCCAGCCGCTTCAGCGCCTGCACACACCGCCCGACGGCGCTTTCGGGCGCCATCTCGCTCAGCCCATCGTCGCCCACCCAGACTTCGAAAAGATCGCCGAGGATGAACAGCGCATCGGCGCTGCTGCTGGACAGGGTGCTGGCCAGGGCCGCGGCGGTCTCGGGCTCCGCGTCGCTCAGGTGGACATCGGACAGCACATCCACCTGACGCCAGCTGGCCGGCGCCCGGACGGTCTGAAAGGACAGGGATGCAGCTTCTCGCATCCCGCTGGCGACACCCGGAGCGTGAATCAGGCCGAACGTGCCACGGCACGCTCGATCACGATGTTCTCGACGGGCACGTCGTCGTGGAAGCCCCGGCGGCCGGTCTTGACCTTGCGCAGCTTGTCGACGATGTCCGTGCCCGCGACCACCTTGCCGAACACGGCATAGCCCCATCCGCTGGCTGTGGGCGACTTGTGGTTGAGGAATTCGTTGTCGGCCACGTTGATGAAGAACTGGGCCGTCGCCGAGTGCGGGTCGTTG
>CAYNWR010000396.1:0-2985 GCA_964400915.1 uncultured Burkholderiaceae bacterium | reverse complement strand
CGGCGTGCTGGGTGATGGGGATCTCGATCTGGTGTTCGTCAAACAGGCGCTGGCGCAGGGTGTTGGGGTCGGTGGGCCGCACGGGGATGACGACCATCTGCGCGAAGTCGTCGTCCGGGGCCACGGGGGGCAGGCCTTGCGCGGCGGCGATGCGGTGCATGGCCTCGATGGCCAGGGTGTGGCAGCGTGCGCGCTGGGCTGGCCAGTCGTGTTGCTGCTGGAACGCCAGCGCCTCGGGCACGGCCAGCCATGCGGAGAGGTCGCGTGTGCCCAGCCATTGCAGGCGCCGTTCCAGCATGGTGCGGCCCGCGTAGGCGTCAAAGCCGGTGTGGCCGGCACTTGCGTCGCGGGGTGCAGCCTGTTCGGCCAGGCGCCCCCAGCTGACGATGGGTGAACGCACCTGGGCCTGGGCGTGCGGCTGCACGTGCAGAAAGGCCGCACCCTTGGGCGCGCACACCCACTTGTGCAGGTTGCCGGTGGTCCAGTCGGCCCCCTGCGCCTGCAGATCGACATCGATCTGTCCGGGTGCGTGGGCGGCGTCGATCACGGTGGTGATGCCGCGCGCGCGTGCGGCCTGGCACAACGCGGCCACGGGAAAGATCAGGGCCGTGGTGGACGTGATGTGGCTGCAGAAGATGACGCGTGTGCGCGGCGTCACGGCGGCCATCATGCGCGGCACAAAATCGTCGCGCACGAAGGGCAGGGGGATGTCGACGCTGCGCAGCTTTGCACCCTGGCGCGCGCAGGCGTCGGCCCAGGCGGCCACGCAGGCGCCGTATTCGTGGTCGGTCATCAGCACCTCGTCGCCGGGCGCGAGGGCGATGGATTGCACGGCGATGTTGACGCCGGTGGTGGCGTTGGGCACAAAGGCGATGTCGTCGGCGTCGGCGTGCAGGTAGGTGCCCAGCACCTGACGTGCCTCGCGCAGCAGGGTGGCCGAGCGGCGGCCCAGCCACTCGACGGGGTTGCGCTCCATCGCGCGCTGCAATTGCACCTGGCGATCCAGCACCACGCGCGGACAGGCGCCAAACGATCCGTGGTTGAGAAAGGTGATGCCCGGATCGAGCAGGAAGTGCTCGCGCATGGCGGGCTTCAGGCGGGTGGCAGGGTGAGCAAGGGCAGGTCGTGCGTGCGGGACCAGGTGTCCCATTGCTGGCGCGTGTGGCGTTTGAAGAAGGCCGCCAGGGCCTTGTGTGTGTCGCCGCTGAGCATGGTGGTGCGGCCGATGCGCTCTCCTTTTGCCGTGAGGCCCGCCACCTCGCACAGCGACTGCGCAAAGTGCGGCTCCAGCGCCGCCACCGCCACACGACCGTCCTTGCAGGGATAGACCCGGTAGCCGGCGTGCAGGCCACCCACCACCCCTTCTGGTGTGGTCATGCCCCAGCGCCGCGGTGTGGCCAGGTAGGCGGCGGCATTGGCCAAAGGCACTTCGATGAACACGCCCCGGCCGGCGCTGCGCATGGCCAGCACGGCTTGCAGCACGGCCTCGCTGGCCATCAGGGAGCCGCCCATGTCGGCGTACAGCGTGGACGGCAGTTCCAGGCCGGGGACCAGCCCATGCTCGGCCAGGTAGGTCAGGTCGTGGCCGGGCTCTTCGGCGCGCTCGCCGGGCGCGCCCACGATGGCCACCTGGGACAACAGCGGGTGGCGCCGGTGCAGGGCGGGCCAGGCCAGGTCGAGCTTGGCCAGGGCCGAAGGCCGAAACGACGTGAGCAGCACATCGGTGCGGGCCAGCAAGGCATCAATGCGTTTGCGCCCGGCTGGTGTCTTGAGGTCGGCCGCGACGATCTTCACGCCCGCGTGCAACTCGGCGTAGGCCGCCGGGTTGTACTGGCCCATCGGGTCGCCGCTTGCCATGCCGGCAGGCGCGGGCGGCTCAAGCTTGGTGCAGCGTGCGCCCATCTGGCACAAACGCATGAGCGCGGCCGGCCCGGGCAGGTTGAGGGCAAGGCTCAGGATGCGCACGCCGCGCAGGGGCTTCAAGGCAGGCGGTTTGCGGCGGGTGTCGGGCTTCATCGTGTGGTGGGTGGCAGGGTGTTGCGGGTAGCCCCCGATGGCAGGGAGGCGCGGGTCAAGGCACAGTGGACTGCAGTCTTCACCGGCGGGCATTTTGCCATATTTTCATCTGAATTGGCCTGTAGCGAGCGCCAGTTCTTAGTAGTTTGCTATATTTAGAGGAGCATTCTCATGACATCCATTCCCTTGCGACGGCTTGGCCTGGCCGCTGCCCTGGGCGCTGTGCTGGCGGCGCCGCTGCTGGGATCGTCGGCCTGGGCCCAAGCGGCCTGGCCCACCCGCACGGTCACCCTGGTGGTGCCGTTTGCGGCTGGCGGGCCCACCGACGTGGTGGCGCGCACCCTGGCTGCGTCGATGAGCAAGAGCCTGGGGCAGACGGTGGTGGTCGAAAACAAGCTCGGCGCCGGCGGCACCGTGGCCGCTGCGGCGGTGACCAAGGCGGCACCGGATGGCTACACCTTCTTCATCCACCACAACGGCATGGCCACGTCCACCGCGCTGTACCGCAAGCTGCCCTTCAACCCGCTCACGGATTTTGAATACGTCACGCAGGTGGTTGATGTGCCCATGACCCTGCTGGCGCGCAAGGATTTTCCGGCCAATTCGCTGGCCGAGCTGGTGAGCTACGTGCGTGCCAACCCCACCAAGATCAACCTGGCCACGGCCGGCCTGGGCGCGGTGTCGCAACTGTGTGGCCTGATGTTCCAGCGTGCCCTGGATGTCACCCTGACCGAGGTGCCGTTTCAGGGCACGGCGCCGGCCATGAACGCGCTGCTGGGCGGGCAGGTGGACATCCTGTGTGACCAGACCACACAGACCATCCCGCAGATCAAGGCCGGCAGCGTCAAGTTCTACGGGGTCACCACCAAGTCACGCATCAAGGCGCTGCCCGACGCACCCACGCTGCACGAGGGTGGCCTGAAGGATTTCGAGGTGCTGGTGTGGCACGGTGTGTATGCGCCCAAGGGC
>CAYNWR010000395.1:0-2990 GCA_964400915.1 uncultured Burkholderiaceae bacterium | reverse complement strand
TCTTCTTCTTCCCCTCGGGCCTGGTGCTGTACTGGATCACGAACAACATCCTGTCCATCGCACAGCAATGGATCATCAACACCCGCATGGGCGTGCCGCCGCAGTTCAACCTGCCCAAGTTCAAGTAGGGGCGCGGCGCGACCCCATCGTCGCCGTGGCCACCGCCCCCGGGCGGGGCGCGGTGGGCGTGGTGCGTGTCTCTTCGTCCGCACCACTTGATGCGCTGATCCTGGTGCTTTGTGGCCGCACGCTTGCCGCGCGGCAGGCCACGCGGGCGCGTTTTCTGGATGCGGACGGCAGCGTGCTGGATGACGGCCTGGCCCTTCACTTTCCAGCGCCGGCCAGCTACACGGGCGAGCATGTGCTGGAGTTGCAAGGCCATGGCGGCCGCGTGGTGCTGGACCTGCTCGTGCAACGCTGCCTGCAAGCGGGCCAGGGCATGGGCCTGCGCTTGGCGCGGCCCGGCGAGTTCTCCGAGCGGGCGTTTCTGAACGGCAAGCTCGATCTGGCGCAGGCCGAGGCGGTGGCCGACTTGATCGACGCCAGCACCGTCACCGCTGCGCGGGCGGCCGCACGATCGCTCACCGGCGTGTTTTCCACCCAGGTGCACCAGTTGCGTGATGCGCTGGTGGCCTTGCGGACCCTGGTCGAAGCCACCCTGGATTTCCCGGAAGAGGACATCGAGTTCATTGAATCGGCCGCGGTGCGCCAACGCGTTGCGCAAGCGGTATCCCGATGTGCTGCGATCCAGGCGCAGGCACGGCAGGGCGCGCTGCTGCGCGAAGGCATTCACGTGGTGATCGCAGGCCAGCCCAACGTGGGCAAGAGCTCGCTGCTCAATGTCTTGGCGGGGGCCGAGCGCGCCATCGTCACCCCCGTGGCGGGCACCACACGCGACGTGTTGCGCGAGGCCGTGCAGATCGAAGGTGTTCCGCTGCACATCGTGGACACCGCGGGTTTGCGCGCCAGCGACGACGTGGTGGAGCGCATTGGCATCGAGCGGGCCTGGGCGGAAGTGGAAATGGCCGATGTGGTGCTGTTCCTGCGGGATGCCGCGCTTCGGAATGATCCTGAAACAATAGCAAACAATCAAGAGCTGATGATCGCTATCGGCCAAAAATGTCAAGAAGGTACGCCAGTCATCGTGCTGGACAGCAAGGCGGACCTGCTAGGTGACCGAGGCACGGCCGGCGCGGCGGCCCCAAGCCAGGCCGTTCTGGCGGTGTCCACCAAGACCGGTGAAGGCCTGGGTGCCCTGCGCGGCGCCTTGCTGGAGGCTGCGGGATGGCAAGCGGGTGGCGAGGGCGGTTTTCTTGCGCGCACCCGGCATGTGCAGGCACTGCGCGCAGCCCAATTCCATCTGGAGCGGGCTGAGCAGATCCTGCGCACACCCGCGCCCGCACTCGAGCTGTTGGCCGAAGAGTTGCGCCTGTCCCTGGACGCCCTGGGGGCCATCACGGGTGAATTCGGCGTGGAAGACCTGCTGGGCGAAATCTTCTCCAACTTCTGTATCGGGAAGTAAGCGACGCGCCGCAACAGCTGTAAGCGCGCGTAAGGCCAGCTTGCGGCGGGCATCGGCTGCCGGTATGTTGTGCGCATCATGAACACCACCGTCCTTGCCAAGCCCACAACGGCGCCGCCCGATCTGACCAACCTGGCCACAGCCATTGCACATGGCCATCCCGATGAAGGCCTGTCGCTCACCCTGACCCCGACGCAGTGGGCGCAAGTGGCGCCCTACCTGAATCTGTTCACCCTGGCGTCGGGACAGACGCTGTGTTGCCAGGGCGATCGCGACCGCACGGTCTATTTCGTGGAAACGGGCAACCTCAGCGTCCACTATGAGGACGAAAAGGGCCGCATCCGCCTGGCCATCGTGGGGGGCGGCTCGGTGATCGGTGAAGGCGCCTTCTTTTCCCATCGGCCGCGCAACGCCAGTGTGCAGGCCAATTCGTCGTGCCGCCTGTGGAGTCTGAGCGCCATCCGGTTCAGCGAGCTGTCGCACCGGCATCCCGAACTGGCCCTCGTGCTGACGCTGGCGCTGGCCGGCGTGATGGCCCGGCGCGTGCCCAGCCGCAGGCGGCGGGTGGCCGTCACCTGATGGGCCCATGCCCACGCGGTGCGCCTGGCGTGACGCGTGAAATGGCCGTTGTTTCACGCGCTGTTTGGCGCGAACGCCAATCCGGGGTGCCCGTATCGTCGGATCCAAGCCACCGACCCCGTTCGGCGGTGAGTGAACCGCTCAGGGAGTCAACAACCTTGCGTTGCAACGGCGCCAACGCCAGCGGCCTTCGGGCCAGACCCGATGGCGTGGTGGCGCGGCGGCGCTACACTGCGTGCTGCACACCCTCGCCGAAGGGGCTCGGTGTGCCATGTGGGTGCCAAGACCTTTCCAACTGATGTCGATACTCAAGTTCTTCCAACGCAAGTCCAGCCCAGGCGATGGCGCCTCGGGCTCCGGTGCGGACGCGGATGCGGGCGACTCGAGGTTTGCAGGCCCTTCCTCCAGGCCCAACCCCAGCGACGCGGCCATCATTGCCCAGCGTCGAAATGAGCGCAACGAGCGGCGCGAGCTGCTCTACAGCGTGGTGCGCGAGGCCATGGTGCGTGCGGGTGTGTTGTCGTCGGCGTACAAGTTCAAGGTCCTGTCGCTCGATCAGCGTGGCCGCCAGTTCATGATCATGATGGACCTGTCGCGCGAGATGGGGGCCGACCCCCGGCGATTTGGCGACATCGAGATCCTGATCGCACAATCGGCGAAAACCAAGTACGACATCCTGGTGACAGCGGTCTATTGGCGCACCAGCGATCACAGCGCCAGTTCGCTGCCCGGAAAAATCCCGGCGCCGCCCACGCGCGCCCAGCGCCCGCAGGCCGAACCCACGACGGCCGATGTGCGGCCGGCTCCAATGGCCGATTTGCGTCCGGTCACCACGGCGCAGGCAGCGGGTGCGGCGCCTGCGGCCGCGGGCAAGGCCACGGGATTCGAA
>CAYNWR010000394.1:0-2997 GCA_964400915.1 uncultured Burkholderiaceae bacterium | reverse complement strand
CGCGGCCTACGTGGCGGCGCAGAAGCCGGCGGATATCCTCTTCCTGGTGTCCGCGGCGTTCTCGTTCGCGGCGGCGGCGTTCTTCCCGGCGCTGGTGCTGGGCATCTTCTGGAAGCGAACCACGGGCATTGGGGCGTCTCTGGGCATGGTCGCCGGTCTTGGCATCACCTTCTACTACATGGTGACCACCCAGCCCTGGCTGCGAGGCATTTTCGGCGTGACCAGTCCCATCGAACTGTGGTGGGGCATCCAGCCGATTTCAGCCGGTGTGTTCGGGGTTCCGCTCGGCTTTGCCGTCGCGATCCTGGTCAGTCTGGTGACCCCAGCGCCCAGCCAGAAGATCCAGGAACTGGTGGAACACGTGCGTTACCCCAACCTGCGGTCTGCCTGACAGGCCCGCATGATGGGTTGGCGACGGTTTGAGCCGTTGCCAGCCTCGTCAGAAACGCCACCTTCGGGTGGCGTTTTTTTTGGCATCCTGGCCTTGGCCATGCCATACTTTGCGACGCCCGCCTGCCCAGGCCGCCTGCGTGGTCATGGTTGGGGGCATCGACATCCATGGGGCCCAACGACATTTTCCGAAAAACCGCCTTGGGACAGGCGGCCCTGAAAGACCGGCAGATCCTGTCGGATCCGCGCCTGCGTGCCTTGCTCATCATGGTCGATGGGAGCCGGGCCGTTCACCAGCTTTCCGGTGTGGGCAATGTGCCATCGATGCTGGCAAGCCTGGTCGAACAGTCGCTGGTCGAATTGGTGGGCAACACCGCATCCGCAAGCGGTGGTGTGGGCGTGGCTACACCCCCGCCGGGCCCTGCCCCGTCCGGCCCCACGCCACTTGTCACAGGCCCGGACAGTTCGGGCTTTCCGTCCATGCTGGTCGAAACGGGCCAGGTGGATGCGCCTGCCGAGGTTTCGGCGGCCCAATTGGGTCAGGCCAAACGCCAAGCCTCGCGCTGGCTGATGGACGCTGCCGGCCCGGCGGCCGAAGGCATCTGCATCAAGATCGAATCGGCCAAGACACTGGACGACCTGATGACCCAGGCCACCCGCGCCCAGGCGCTGGTCACCAGCCTGCGCGGCGCGTCGGCCGGCATCAAGTACATCACCGACCTGATGGCCATGCTCAAGGCCGGTTGATGGCCGGGCGCCGCTTGGGCGTGCGGCGCGTGGCCCCGTGCCTGTGGGGTCCAGGTGCACACCCAGGCAGCACCCGGCGCTGCCTCAGGAGGCCTGCAGGTGCTGCGCCAGGATCAGCGATGCCTCCAGCGTGAACTGTCCGGCAACCAGGCGCTCGTGCACGGCCTGCGGTTGCAGCAGTTCAAACCCGGCCACCTCACCGTCCTGATTGACGGGCTCGATGCCCAGCGGCAGCTCGGCCACAAACCAGTCGGCCACTTCGTCGATCCAGCCATCACCACCCGTGTCGGCGGGCGCGGGACGACGCTGGGCCACGCGCCCTCCGGCGCGCAGGCGCAAGAGATCGGGCAATTGCAAGCCGGCTTCCTCGGTGGTCTCGCGCGCAAGTGCCTGCGACAGGTTGTCCGCAGCGGACACCATGCCGCCCATGAGGGTGTCCCACAGACCGGGATCCGTGGCTTTGTCGTGGGAGCGCTGCTGCACCCAGATGCGACCCTCTGCCGTGATGCCCACCAGGTGCACGGCCCGGGTGGCAATGCCCAGAACGCGGCAGGCCGCGCGCTCGATGGTGGCCACGCGCATCCCGTTGGCGCGGCAGACAGCCAGGTGCTCGTTGCGCCAGCGCCCCGTGAGGCCCAGATCCCGCAGAAGATGCGCCAAGGCGTTCAGACTGGGCTGCACCTGGCCTTGCAGCATCAGGCGATGGCCTTCAGGTCCCGCGCCAGCATGCTCTATTTTTAATAGCAAACTTCGAAGATCCGACCCTCGCTCACGTTCAATTTGTTTGAAAATTTCCTGTGAAATGCTGCCAATGGCGCCACCTCCGGCGAACAAGGGCCAGCGTGGTGTCGCGGCAGGCTGATCGGCGCTGGCATGCAGGCGCGCCAGCCATTGCGCGTCAAGCGCGAGCATCACGACAAGTGGTGTGTTGTTGCGCCTGACGCAGCCAAGCCGCTGCGCCAACAGGCACCGGCTGGGCGATCACAGGGTGAGGATGGTGCATCCCGTGGTCTTGCGCGCTTCCAGGTCTCGGTGCGCCTGTTGCACCTGTTCCAGCGGATAACGCTGATCGATGCGGATCTTGACCTTGCCACTGACCACCACGTCAAACAACTCGTCGGCCATTTCTTGTGTGGACTCACGACTGGACATGTGGGTGAACAAGGTCTGCCGCGTGACGTACAGCGAGCCCTTGGCACCCAGCATGCCCGGGGCAAAGGGCGCGGGCGCTCCGGAGGCGTTGCCGAAGCTGGCCATCAGGCCAAAGGGGCGCAGGCAGTCCAGCGATTTGTCCCAGGTGTCCTTGCCCACCGAGTCATAGACCACCTTGACCCCTTTGCCGCCCGTGATCTCTTTCACCCGAGCCAGGAAATCCTCCTTGGCGTAGTTGATCACATGGGCCGCGCCGTGTTCCTTGGCCAACTGGCACTTGGCATCCGAGCCCGCGGTGCCGATCAACTGCAACCCCAGGGCCTTGGCCCATTGGCAGGCGATCAGGCCCACGCCCCCGGCCGCGGCATGAAACAGGATGTGGTCGCCCGGAACCAGGCCCTCCATGGGCAAGGTGCGTCGCAGCAGGTATTGCGCTGTCAGGCCCTTGAGCATCATGGCTGCGCCCGTGTCGAAATCGATGGCGTCGGGCAACTGGCAGACATTCATGCCCGGCATCAAGCGCACCTCACTGTAACTTCCCGGCGGGTTGCTGGCGTAGGCCGCGCGATCGCCCGCCTTCAGATGGGTGACGCCCTCGCCCACGGCCTCGACGATGCCCGCACCCTCCATGCCCAGCGTGAGCGGCATGGGCAACTTGTACAGCCCGGTGCGCTGGTTGACATCGATGAAGTTCAGGCCGATGGCCTT
>CAYNWR010000393.1:0-2998 GCA_964400915.1 uncultured Burkholderiaceae bacterium | reverse complement strand
AGTTGTAGTTGCACTCGTGCATTTCGACGTGGTCCAGCACCATGCCCGAGAAATCGAGTTCGGGAATCTGGGCAAGACCCGCGAGGTCGCCGGGCACGTCACGCCCGTTGTCCTCGAACAGCAGGCCGTTCCATTCGCGCAGCGGCCATTCGCGCAGGTTCAGGCAGGGGTCCTGGGCAAAATGGGGCGCCCCCAGCAGATGGCCCGTGGGCCCATAGGTCCAGCGGTGCAGCGGACACACGATGTGGCCTGCGGATTCGGCCGACAGGCTGCCCCGGCCACGCAGCATGATGGCCTGCCGGTGTCGGCAGACATTGGACAGCAGGCGGATCTTGCCGTCGCTCCCGTGCACCAGCGCGCGGCCTCCTTTCTCCTGCGGCAGCACCGCGTAGTCGCCCGGATTGGGGACGGACGCGCGGTGGCCGAC
Source organism: uncultured Burkholderiaceae bacterium (assembly GCA_964400915.1). GTDB lineage: Bacteria > Pseudomonadota > Gammaproteobacteria > Burkholderiales > Burkholderiaceae_C > CAYNWR01. The sequence goes on along the minus strand of CAYNWR010000393.1, from coordinate 2,571 downwards.
GTAGCGGGGCCCGGACGCAAAAAGGCGCTGTGCCTCGCGTGCGTAGATCGCTTCGTCAAAATAAGTGGCAAGGGGAAGGTGGCTCTTCGCCTGCTGCAACTGAAGACTTAAATCAGACATCGGGGACCTGACCTAAAACTCCCCCTATGAAGGGGCAGACGCGGGAACATGGCTCCGAAATGACCGCCTTCATGGCGGCAGTCCGTTGCCAGGGGAGCGGGATTGTACCCGTCGCGGCTTGTGCGCCGGACGGGCCACTGGTGCCCTGACCGTCCGGGCGGTGGCCTGGCGCGCGATGGCGCATAGAATTCGCCCTCGCCAAGCGCTTGGCGCACCGGCAAGCCGGCGCCGATCCGACCTCGTGAGCACCAGCAAGACCAAGACCCCGCCAGCCCCCGATTCGCCAGCGAACTACGAGTCGGCCCTTGCCGAACTCGAACAGTTGATTGCCGCCATCGAGGCCGGTCGATTGCCGCTGGACGAATTGCTGGCCAGCTACCAGCGCGGTGCGGTGCTGCTGGCCTATTGCCGCGAAAAGCTCGAAAAGGTCGAAGGGCAGATGAAGATCCTTGACGAGGGTGCCCTCAAGCCATGGACACCCGGGTGAAACCGCTGACCGACAGCCCTCGCATGTTCGATTTCACCGCATGGAGCACCGCCCACCTCGCTCGGGTCGAGGCGGCCCTGGAGCGGTGGGTGCCGGCCTGTGCACCCGCCGGGCTGGGCGAGGCCATGCGCTACGCCGTGCTCGACGGGGGCAAGCGCTTGCGGCCCCTGCTGGTGCTGGCCGCCAGCGAAGCCGTTGGGGGTCAGCCCGAAGCGGCCTTGCGTGCCGCGTGTGCGGTTGAACTGATTCATGCCTATTCGCTGGTGCACGACGACATGCCTTGTATGGACAACGACGTGCTGCGCCGTGGCAAACCCACGGTGCACGTGCGACATGGCCAGGCGGGCGCCTTGCTGGCTGGCGATGCCCTGCAGGCCCTGGCCTTCGAGCTGCTAACGCCCGATCCGGCCGAGGCGGGGATGCCCACTGCCACCCAGGCCGTCATGTGCCGCCTGCTGGCCCGTGCGGCCGGCCACGAAGGCATGGCCGGCGGACAGGCGATCGACCTGGCCTGCGTGGGGCAGGCCATCAACGAAGACGAGTTGCGCAACATGCACCGGCGCAAGACCGGCGCGCTGCTGCACGGGAGTGTGATGATGGGGGTGGCCAGCGCAGCGGCGGTGTCCGCAGCGGCCCAGGATGCACTGTCGGAGTACGGGCACGCGCTGGGCCTGGCCTTTCAGGTGGTGGACGACATCCTGGACGTCACCGCCGATTCCGCCACGCTGGGCAAGACCCCGGGCAAGGATGCGCTGCAGAACAAGCCCACCTACGTTGCGGTGCTGGGGCTGGAGCGTTCGCGGGCCTACGCCATCGAATTGCACACGCAGGCCGTGCGGGCGTTGGCCGCCAGCGGCCTGCCGCAGGTCGCGGCCTTGCGGGCGCTGGCCGATCTGGTCGTTCACAGGGAGAATTGAGGCGCCATGGCCACCTTGCTTGAAACCATCGACAGCCCGGCGGATCTGCGCGCGCTGCCGCGCGACCAGTTGCCGCAATTGGCGCAGGAGCTGCGTTCCTTCCTGATCGAAAGCGTGGCACGCACGGGCGGGCACCTGAGTTCGAACCTGGGCACCGTGGAGCTCACGGTGGCCCTTCACTACGTGTTCAACACCCCTGACGACCGCATCGTGTGGGATGTCGGGCATCAGACCTATCCCCACAAGATCCTCACCGGCCGGCGCGAGCGCATGGGCACCCTGCGCCAGCTGGGTGGGGTCTCGGGCTTTCCCCAGCGCAGCGAAAGCGAATTTGACGCCTTCGGGACCGCCCATTCGTCCACCAGCATCTCGGCGGCCCTGGGCATGGCGGTGGCATCCAAGCTCAAGGGCGAGGACCGCCACTGCGTGGCCGTTATCGGCGACGGTGCGATGACGGCCGGCATGGCTTTCGAAGCACTGAACAACGCGGGCGTGGCCCCCTGCAACCTGCTGGTGATCCTCAACGACAACGACATGAGCATCAGCCCGCCCGTGGGGGCGCTCAACCGTTACCTGGCGCAGTTGATGAGCGGCCAGTTCTATGCGGCCGCCAAGGAAATGGGCAAGTCCGTGCTCAAGCCCGTGCCGCCGCTGTTCGAACTGGCCAAGCGCCTGGAGCAGCAGGCCAAGGGCATGGTGGTTCCGGCCACGTTGTTCGAGAAGTTCGGCTTCAACTACATCGGGCCCATCGACGGCCACGACCTCGAATCGCTCATCCCCACGCTGGAAAACATCAAGAGCCTGCAGGGCCCGCAGTTCCTGCACGTAGTCACCAAAAAAGGCCAAGGCTACAAGCTGGCCGAGGCCGACCCCGTGGCCTACCACGGCCCCGGCAAGTTCGACCCCCGCGTGGGCCTGACGCAGCCCACCACGCCACCCAAGCAGACCTTCACCCAGGTGTTTGGCCAGTGGCTGTGCGACATGGCGGCGCACGACAGCCGCCTGGTGGGCATCACGCCCGCCATGCGCGAAGGCTCGGGTATGGTC
>CAYNWR010000392.1:0-3000 GCA_964400915.1 uncultured Burkholderiaceae bacterium | reverse complement strand
AGTGAGACCAGCCAGATCAGGACATAGGCCAGCACGAACACCGGCATCGAAAAGCCCAGCACCGAAAAACCCATCAGGCCCCGGTCGAGCCAACTGCCAAAGCGCCACGCCGCCATCACGCCCAGGGGCACCGCCACCAGCACGGCCAGCGTGATGGTGAGGGCTGCCAGCGAGAAGGTGGGCTCCAGGCGCTGCGCGATGAGCGTGGTGACGGGCATCTTGTAGTAGTAGGACTGCCCCAGGTCGCCACGTGCCATCTGGGCCAGCCAGATCGCGAACTGCTCGGGCACGCTGCGGTCCAGCCCCAGGCTGGCGCGAATCAGCGCGATCTGCTCGGTGGTGGCGGCGTCGCCAGCCAGCACGGCCGCCGGATCGCCGGGCGTGAGCCGCAGCATCAGAAACACCATCACGGCCACGATCAGCAGCACCGGGATGGTGGAGGCGAGGCGTTGGGCCAGAAACTTGAGCATCGGTGGACAACAGCTATTGGGGTGTTGGTGGCGGGCGCCGCAACACCTGGCCGCTGCGCGAGCCGGTGGATTGTCCGCCCTGCCACGCCACCACCCCATTGACCACCACGTTGTCGATGCCCACGGCCTGCCGCGTCGGCGCGTCGTAGGTGGCCGCATCCGCCACACGCCCGGGATCGAAAACCACGAGGTCGGCGTGGTGCCCGATGGCGATCGTGCCGCGGCCGTGCAGACGGAAGTTCCGGGCGGTCAAGCCGGTCATCTTCCAGACCGCGGTTTCCAGCGGAAACAGGCCCAGGTCGCGGCTGTAGTGGCCCAGCACGCGCGGGAAGGTGCCCCACAGGCGCGGATGGGGCTGGCCCTCGCGGGTGGGGATGCCGTCTGACCCGATCATCGTTTCGTCAAACGCCAGGATGCGCTGCACGTCGGCTTCGTCCATCAGGAAGTAAATGGCACTGCCCGGCTGCAAGCGCCGTGCCGCCTCATCGCGGGGCACACCCCAATCGGCGGCGATCTCCGCAATCTCGCGCCCCACACATTCCGGGTGCGGTTGGCTGCTGGCGATCACCATGCGCCCGCCCATGAGCGCCCGATCGGCCCGGATCATGGTCGAACCAGCGGTGTAGGGATAACAATCGAGGGCCACACATTGGTGCTGCATCGCACCGCGCAGGTGCGCAAGCGTCTGGACGGATCGCCCGTGGTTCTGGGCAGGCGTCACCTTGTGGTGCGAAATGACCACAGGCACCCCCAGTTCGCGTCCAATGTGCAGGGTTTCGTCGATGGCGGCCATGATGGCATCGGCCTCGTCGCGCATGTGCGTGGCATACAAGGCACCATGCGCCGCCAGCGGTGCCCCAACCGCAACGATCTCTTCGGTGCTGGCCGCCGCTGCAGGCGGATAGAAGGTGCCGGTGGACATGCCGATCGCGCCCGCGTCCAGGGCTTCTTCGAGCAGGGCGCGCATGGCGGCCACCTCATGGGGTGTGGCGGCTCGGCCCAGGTCGTCCATGGTGTTCACCCGCAAGGTGCTGTGGCCCACCAGGGCCGCCACGTTGACGGCCGCCGGAGAGGCGTCCAGCGCGCGCAGGTAATCGCCAAATCGGTCGAAGGGCTGTGCCAGTGCGTCCTCCAGCAGATCGAGCGGCGCGGGCAAGGGCCCCGGTTGGCGCGGCCGCAGGGGCGCCAGGCTGATGCCGCAATTGCCCGTGACGACGGTGGTCACACCTTGCGAAAGCTTGAACGGCAAGGCGGGATCGCGCAACACGGATTGATCGTCGTGTGTGTGCGCGTCCACAAAGCCCGGCGCGACGATGCGGCCGTGGGCATCGATCTCGGAGCGCGCCCGCCGCCCCGAAAGGTCGCCCAGCGCAACGATGCGGCCGCCGGCCACCCCCACATCCGCGTCGAACCGCGGTGCGCGGGTGCCGTCGATGACCGTACCCCCTCGGATCAGCAGATCCAGGGGTGCCTGCGAAACCAGCATCACCAAACGGTGCGGGCGTTCAGTTCTTCTTGAGATTCCAGTAGATGTTGCCGTTGGTCACGAAGAAGCCGCTGACATTCTTGCGTGCCGCCATGGGCTGCTGGTACTCGCCCAAGGGCGCATGGGTGGCAATCTCGAAGGCACGCGCATGGATCTGGTCGGCGAGCTTCTTCTTGGCGGGCTCGTCAGTGGCGCGCATGAACTGGTTGCGCAGCTCCTGCATCTTGTCGTCGCTGGCCCAGCCGAACCAACCGGATTTTTCGCCGCGCGTGTCCATCGTGGGGTTGGCGATCGGGCTCCAGACGTCGTAGGTCTGCCACGCGGTCAGGAACATGTGCCAGCCACCCTTGTCGGGAGCGTCCTTCTTGGCGCGCCGCCCCACCAGGGTTTGCCAATCCATCGCCTGCAGGTCAACCTTGAAGCCGGCCTGGCGCAGCAGTTGCGCCGCCACATCGGGCAACTTCTGGATCGACGCGAGATCGGTGGGCTTCATCAACACGATGGGGGTGCCGTCATAGCCGCTGGCCTTGAGAAGCTCCTGCGCCTTCTTCATGTTGCTCTTGGCCTGGATGTCGCTGCCCGCCGTGCTGCCGTAGGGCGTGTTGCAAATGAACATGCTGGCACAGGTCTTGTACAGATCCTTCACACCGACCTGCGCGCGCAGGAAGGGCTCCTGCGCAAACGCCGCCAGCGCGGCCTGCCGCACCTTGGCGTTGTCAAAGGGTTTGTGCAGGTGGTTGAAGCGCGCCATGTACTGCAGCCCGTAGTTGCTGTACTTGGGAATCTGGAGGTTGGCATCGCCCTTCACGGCCTCGTACTGGTCGAATCCCAGGGCCTCGATCACGTCCACTTCGCCCTTTTGCAGGGCGTTGAGCTGGGCCTGCGCATCGCGCAGCGCCAGGTTCCATTCCACGCGGTCGACATACACATGCTTGCCTCCGGTGCTGCCGGAGGGCGGTTCGCTGCGCGGCACGTACTTGGTGTTCTTGAGATAGACCGCCTTGTCCCCGGGCTTGAACTCGTCGCGCTTGAAGACGTAGGGGC
>CAYNWR010000391.1:0-3011 GCA_964400915.1 uncultured Burkholderiaceae bacterium | reverse complement strand
CCAATCCCCGAAAAACCCAAGGCCGAGCGCGAAGACCGGATGCCCGGCCCTCGAGAGGTGAAGGTGCTCAAGTACAGCAGCCGCGGTGGTCAGCGGCCCGAAGTCAAGACCTTGCGCGTGCTGGGCAATCAGCGCCTGACCACCACCGGCAAGGTCAAGCGCGCCAAGTCCCGCAAGGCGTCGATCAAGAAGCGTCAGGCCGATTGACCTGCGCACCGTTGGCTGAATCCGGTTCGGCTGGCTCAAGTCGCGACGGGCCCAGGGGCCAGCGCAGCAGCACCATACCCACACAGACCCATTGCATCAGGTAGGCAGCACTGCCCAGGGCGTGCCAAAGCGCCAGGTTCTCCCGCGCCAGGATGCGGGGCGCGATGGCCCATTCACCCACGACCGCCAGCCACAGCGCAATCACTATCAAAAAAGAAGCGTTGCGGTTAGCACCGACGCCCGCAACCGCCCTGTTTCGCCCCAAAATGGCCAGGAGTGGGAGCGCACAGGCAATACCGACCCAGGTTTGAGCGGAAAACAGCCGCGCTGCAAGGCGGCCCGCCATGGCCGGGCTTGGCAGATTGGCAAACAGCAGCGGCACGGCGACAAACCCGATCGCAGACAGGCTGCCCCACCACAGTGCCGTGAGCAACAGCGCCGCGCGCGCACGCCAGGCCCCATGCACCGCAGGCGCCCTCAGACGTAACGCACGGCGACAATGTCGTAGTGCCGAATACCCCCGGGGGCCTGCACCTCCACGGAGTCGCCCTCGTCCTTGCCGATGAGCGCTCGAGCAATGGGACTGCTCACATTGACCAAGCCGAGTTTGAGGTCGGCTTCGTCCTCGCCGACGATCTGATAGGTGAGACTGGCGCCGGATTCTTCGTCCTCCAGATCGACCGTGGCGCCAAACACCACGCGGCCACCGGCATCCAGGCTGGAAGGATCGATGACCTGCGCCTGCGCCAGCTTGCCCTCGATCTCCTTGATGCGTCCTTCGATGAAGCCCTGACGATCCTTGGCGGCGTCGTATTCGGCGTTCTCGCTCAGGTCCCCCTGGGCTCGCGCCTCGGCGATCGCGTTGATCACCCAGGGGCGATCAACCGTCTTGAGTTTTTGCAATTCGGCCTTGAGCTTTTCCGCGCCCCGTGCGGTGATGGGTAAGGTCGCCAAGAGAGGAACTCCGCGTGAGGATCACAAATGTGCACGGCCTGGTTCGCCGCCCCAAAGGCAAACCGCCAGGCGTTGCCACCCGGCGGTTGCTGCCTCGCACCCTGCAAAGGCGCCGCGATTATCGCGCGGAACCCGCGTCTTGCAACCGAGGGAAAGCTTGTCTTATGCTCGACACCGAATTGCGCGAACCTAGGTGTTGCCCCCGCGGCGTTGGCAGGCTCCTGCCAGTGCACCGAGCCCCATCGACCGCTTGTGCTCTGCAACCATTACAACGACACCAACATGGCAGCACCTGCAATCCTGGACATCGAAGCTTCCGGCTTCGGCCGAGCCAGCTACCCCATCGAGGTGGGTTACGTGCTTCCCGATGGAAGCTCGTTCTGCACCCTCGTCAGTCCGAGCTCCGATTGGACCCATTGGGATCCGAACGCCGAACAGTTGCACCACATCTCGCGCGACCTGTTGAGCGAACGCGGGCGGCCAGCGGATGAAGTGGCGCGTCGGCTCAACGACGATCTGCGCGGTCTGACGGTCTATTCCGACGGCTGGGCCAACGACTACACCTGGTTGGCCATCCTGTTTGACGCAGCTGGAATGGCGCCCAGCTTCAAGCTCGAGAACATCCGTCGCCTGTTGGCCGAGGACGAGGCCGAGCGCTGGCACGGCGCCAAGGAAGTCGTGCGCAACGAAATCGGCCTGGTCCGCCATCGCGCCAGCGCCGACGCCCGCCTGCTTCAATTGACCGTATTGCATGTCAAGGGCACCCCCATCGCGGGCTGGTTCGATACCGAGCCATCACCCACTCAATAAATTTGATAGCAGTGACTTGTTGATGCATGCCCGCTGACAACTGCTTTACCCGATCTTTTGCTTTCCGCACCCCTGAGGACCCCCGATGCCCAAAGACCTTGAATCCATGGAGCTGAGCAACCCCGCCGCTCAGCGTGTTCGCCCCGATGAGATGGCAGTCGAGGCGCTGACCGGTCGCCGCCAGGTGATTCAGGGTGGGCTCGGTGCGGTGTTGGCGGGCGTTTTCGGCGGTTCGCTGGCGGGTTGCGCGAGCCTGGCCGATTCGATGGGGATGGGGCGCCGCCTGGGCTTCAAGGGCATCGCCGCGTCGCGCGCCGATGCCTTGCGCGTGCCGGAAGGCTACGTCACCCAGGTCCTTGCGCCATGGGGCGAGCCCATCGGGGTCGCTGGCGCAGGAATGCCACTGTTCAAGGACGACGCAAGCAACACCGCCGCCGAACAGGCCCTGCAGATGGGACAGCACCACGATGGCATCCATTACGTGCCACTGCCCGACTTCGACGACCGCAACGGCAATCGGCATGGTCTGCTGGTGATGAACCACGAATACGTCGACGATGGCTTGTTGCACGTGGGCGGCCTGGCGCCCTGGACAGCGGAAAAGGTCGCGAAATCGCAGGCGTCCCACGGCATCAGCGTGATCGAGATCAAGCTCGAAGGCAACGAATGGAAGTTGGTCCGACCCAGCCGCTGGGCTCGGCGGATCACGGCCAACACGCCCTTTCGCATAGGGGGTCCCGGCGCCGGCCATGCGCTGATGAAGACTGCGGCCGACCCCCAGGCACGCGTGATCCTGGGGACGCTCAACAACTGCGCTAGCGGCATGACGCCCTGGGGCACCTACTTGTCGGGCGAAGAAAACTTTCGCTTCTACTTTGCGGGCGGCAAGAATCTCAGCGACGACCAAAAACGCTGGGGCATGACCGAGAATGCCTTTTTCCGCTGGCCCGAACACGATTCGCGATTCGACGCCACAAAGAACCCTAATGAATTCAACCGCTTCGGCTGGGTCGTCGAGGTCGATCCGATGGACCCGTTTG